>DASXGO010000247.1:0-7394 GCA_036489055.1 Candidatus Cybelea sp.
TTTCTGCTTGGAGCGCGCGCCGCCATCAACTGGTTTCGTGGCGATCTCGAGACCGCGTCGCGCATGTTTGAGGAACTCCGTGAAAAGCAGCGTTCGCTGGGCGACACTCATGGCGAGCAGAATTCGGCGCTAAACCTCGCCGAGGTAGAATACGCACGCGGTCGGACGCACCACGCGGCGGAGATTCTTAGAGAGGCTCTTCCCGCGGTGCGAGCGGGTGCGGACAAGATCTTGCTCGTGAATCTGCTTGTCAACCTTGCCGGGTACCTTGCGGTGGACGATCTTGCCGGCGCCGCCGCGGCGGCTCGCGAAGCGCTCACCATCGGCTCTGAGCTTGAGCCGGAGCATCCCCAAGTCGCCCTTGCTATTGAGCAAATCGCGTTCGTCTCCGCAAAGCGCGGCGACTTTGCACGCGCGGCCTTACTCGAAGGCTACGCTGACGCCGTGGTTCTGGCACACAAGTTTGTGCGCGATGTCACATCGTCGACAACGGCGACGCACGGACGCCTCACA
Source organism: Candidatus Cybelea sp. (assembly GCA_036489055.1). Classification (GTDB taxonomy): domain Bacteria; phylum Vulcanimicrobiota; class Vulcanimicrobiia; order Vulcanimicrobiales; family Vulcanimicrobiaceae; genus Cybelea. The sequence goes on from DASXGO010000247.1 coordinate 514, forward strand.
ACACTCTTACGCGAAGCGCTCGTGCCGGAAGAGCTCGCACGCCTTAGCGCAAAGGGCGCCGCACTCGCATCCGCGGATGCAATCGCACTCGCGCTTGACGAAGCCGAAGGTTGAGCCAACGAAGGAATGCCCGCGATGATGCGCGGCAAGATGCAGTGATGCGGGTGAGCCTGTAATTCTGGAGAACGTTTAAACAACAGAAGTTAAGCGCAAATATCGGGAGGTCGTGTTATGTTGAAGTGCTTTGTTTCGTCCTCGCATTTTGCGATCATAGCAAGCGTCATCGTTCTTTCGGGCTGCGGCGGGAACTCTGCCGTACCCAGGTCACAGCCTGCAGGCGCACTTGGCGGCGCTGGCGGTGGCAGCGTCAACCGCGATCGGCCAATGACAATGGTCATCCGCGGAAAAAGAAATGCGCTTGCTACGGGGGTTCCGCACTTCAATCACGTCTTTTTGATCATTGGGGAGAACACGAGCGCACGCGACGTCACTCAAGCCGCAATGCCCTATTTGGTTGGAACTCTCATGCCTAAAGGTGGCTCCCTGACAAACTACGAGGGGCTGCATGGCGGGTCGCTCTCGGACTACATCGGGATGACTGCCGGTCATTACTCACGCTGCGATATCAACGACGCACTGCCGTACAGTCTGAAAACGAATAAGCCGACGTGTATCGACTCTGGGCCGAGCATCTTTAGCCAGCTAGAAAGAGCGAAGATCTCATGGACGGAGTGGAACGAGTCCATGCCCAACCCTTGCGGCTTCTTTGATATGGGCACGGATTGGGCGTACAACGTCTACACGACGCACCACAACCCGGCAGTTTACTTTACCCGTATCGAGGGCGCGCGATATTTGGAAAACTTCGACCGGGCGCCGAACCTCGACTGCCTCCAGCGGGTACTCCCCATGGGGTCGACCGCGCCGAACGACACCTCCGCGTTTGAGCAGGCACTCTCGACCGGTGCCATTTCGAAATTCAACATGATAATACCCAACGGCTGCGAGGATAGCCACGATCGCTGCGGCACTCGGAACCGGCTCAGTCAATTTGATGATTTTCTGTCACGTGAGGTACCGAAGATTTTAGCCTCCCCGGTGTTCGGCAGTGATGGTGCGGTGTTCATTACGTTCGACGAGTGGGGCGACTTCACGCCGCATGACAAGAGAGTGGCGTTCGTTGCCATCGGACCGCGGGTGCTTCCCGGCAGTGTCGACGCCGGCCACTACAATCATTACAGTCTTTTGCGAACGCTGGAAGACGGTTACGGCCTGCGTCGATATCTTGGCGGTGCAAGGACGGCGGCAACGATCAAGGGCATTTGGGGCGGTTAGCTACTATCGAGCCGCGTGCGCTCGGGCGGCAGACATGTCTTAGAGCGCGAGTCCGTAGTCTTATCGTGCCTTCCCAGGAGCTGGTTGAGCATGCCGAGCGCCTCGTTGGGGCAAGATGGCAAAGCAACGACGGCCTCGCGATTAGCGAAAGCCGCCTGCTTTGCGCTGTAGTGAGCGTTACTCGGTTACGACAAGCCCTAGTGGATTGGAAAGGTTCGTGGCACTGCCGGTGATCGTTTGGATCGGCGCAACGTTGCCGCTTGCGGCGGGCGCGAAGCCAAGGATCGCGTTCGTGCCCGGGTTCGAGACGAATATCTCGCCACTCGTCTTACTGATCGCTAGCCCGAAGCTGAAGCCGTTCCCGCCGTTGAGCCCGGTCTTCGGGCCGGCGATCGAACGGATCGGCGCGACGTTACCGGTCGCTCCGGCGGCGAACTCGCTGATCGCTGCCGTCTGAGTATCGAAGACGTAGACGTTGCGCGAGGCGTCGACCGCGACTGTCCCTGGCGCAACAAGCCCGGTAGCGCTGCCGCCGATTTGCGATTCCATCATGCTCGATCCCGCCGGAAAGATGTCGATCGTTTTGGTCGTTCTACTTGCGACGTAGAGGACGTCATTACCGCCGATCGCCAGGCCGCCAGTGTCGGCGATCGTGCGCTTCGGCTTCGCGCAGCCGTCGGCTCCAGGAGCGAAAACGTCGATCGCACGGGTCCGGCCGGATAGCCAAGCAACGAAGAGCCGCCCCGTGCTATCGAAGGCCACCGCATTGGTTTGACCTTCGCCGAAGCAGGTGATTCCGGTCAAGAAATTGCCGGTCGCGAGCGCGAAAGTTTCGGCACCAAACTGGTCGCTCGGGTTGTCGATGTTGCCGTTGGCGATCCCGATGCCTTCTTTAGAGCTGAAGGCGACGGCGAATGGTCCGGGTATGCCACTATTTTTCGCGATGATCGAGACCGGAGCGACGTTTCCGTTTGCGCTTTCGGAAAATTCGCTGATCGAACCGCCTAGTCCGGCACCTTCATTGGCGACGAGAATGAGTGAGGCCGTTGCCTTGTGCATGCCGCCCAGTTGTTGGCCTTTATTGCTCGGCGTCGCCGGGCCGATCGCGGAAGAGGCTTGCGGCGCGACGACTGCCGGAATGGCATTCACCGTTGAGCCGGTCTGTGCGCCGGAGCAGGCTGCAAACGCCATGGCGATGCAGACGGCTCCAATGTGATAGGGTGGTTTCATTTAATTTCTCCTTCAAGTGATGTTGGTGTGTGTTGACTTTTTACTTGGCATCCCAGGTCGTTCCGTTTGCAAATGCGACCTCCGAGACGACGCATGATGTGGCTGCGGTGCTAGCCAATCGAAGGTCATGATCGATCGCGACGCCGGGGCTGAATGTTCCGACGTCACTAACCGTTGCGCCATCGTCGAGGGTGAAGGTCACCCGCGAGATCGGTTCGGCACCGATATTGAAGAAGCGTACGTGTAATGCCGATGGCCCGACGGTGGAGGGAGCGTCATCATTCGAGAGGGTGATGCGCGTTGACACTTCGCAACTTGCGAGTTCGATCGGCGGCAAAGAAGCCACCCCAATCAGTGAGCTTAGGATCAGCGACGTGAACACTTTGCTACTTCCTTTGTAAAAGGTTTGATTGTCATGTTGTTACGCTTGCAGCGAGCGATCGGCGATTGTTGCAGTATTGCGCGCGATCTCCACGCTACGATAGCCCAGCACGCTCAGTAACTTGCTGTCCGGCACCTTTAGGGGGCCTGGTTTGTCCGCCGTGCCCGGTGCGGGTTGCGGATATGCAGTCGAGGCGGCGGTTGCAAACCGAATGTTGCCGTCGGTGTGCTGCACGATCTGATGGATGTGCCCGTTGAGCACGGTTACTGCATTGAAACGACGCAGCGCAGCCAAGACGCGCGAGCCGTCCTCCGTGGTCCAGCCCCAGGGCGGAAAGAGCGCGTAGAGCGGTACGTGAGCGAAGACGACGATCGGCGTAGAGCTCTTCTGCGCCGCGAGGTCCTTCTCGATGAAGTCAATCTGCTCGGCGCCGAGCTTCCCGTCGATTTCAAAGTTAAAGACGTTGACGAGTGACAAAAAATGCGCGCCGCCTTGGTCCCAGGAGAACCATCCCTTCGGAGCGTCGCTTCGTCGGAACGCGTCGAAAAACGCAGCGGACGTCCCGATGACGTCGTGTTCGCCCGGCAGGACCACGAGGGGAGCCTTAAGCGCGCCGAGGATTTGCTTCGCCGTATCGAACTGTGCGGGCTTGGCAAGATGGGTCACGTCGCCGGTGTGAACGACGAACGTTGGCTGAACCGGCATCGCGTTGATCGCAGCGACGGTTTTTTGAAGCGTTCCCGTGACGTCCATATTTTCGGGGCGCGAAAAGCCGATGTGGCTGTCGCTGATCTGCACGAAAGAAATTGTTCCATCCGCGGCCAGCACCCGTTGGGCATTGAATAGCCCGCTACTGGATAGGGACCACGCGATACCGGTCCCGGTCCAGGCAACGTGCTTGAGGAAGTCGTCGCGTTTCATCTGTGGACTCCTTATTTTGCCGCAGCCGGCAAGACGACGATCGTTGCTTTCATGTATGGATGCAGTTCGCAGAAATAATGGAAGGTGCCGGATTTGGTAAACACGTGCTGCCACGTCCCGGCGGTATCAAGCCCCTCGGAATCAAACGACTTATCGGTCGCGGTCACCGTGTGCGCTTCGTCGTCGTCGTTGACGAAGGTTACGCGGTCGCCCACGTGGACCGTCAAGGCCGCAGGATGGTAGTTGAAATCTTTGATGTGCACCGTTGCGATGGCCGGAAGCAGCGGTGGAGCGGCAGCGTTTGCGTTGGCAGTGAGGGTGATGGCCAGCAGTGCGATTTGCAGGCCCGTAAATAATCTGCTCATGTGAGCGCATATGCCGCCGCGGGCATGGGCGGATGGGTCGGGCCATCCGAAAACGGCCTCGGCGGCATACCAAGGTCGTGAAATCCACGGGGCCGTATGTCAATCGTTAGATGGACGAGCTCGTCGAGGCCTTCGCCGCGCGCAGGCCCTCGGGCCTCGAGCAGATCTATGCTTTGTGGTCGCGTCTACTCTTCAGCGTTGCACGGCATGCCGTCTCCGATAACGCACTCGCTGAAGACTGCGTGCACGATGCGCTCATGCGCGTCTGGCGTTCCCCTAACCGCTTTGACGGGAACCGAGAGATGTTGAAGGCGTATTTGATTACCTGCGTGCGCAACGAGTCGCTCGGGATGGTTCGACGCGAGGGCCGAAGAGACGCGCGGGAGTTGAAGGCAGCCCGGCTAGCTCCCGTAACATCCGTCGATCCGCCGGTAGTTGATCCCGTGGAGACGCAACGGCTGCAGGCCGCTCTCGAACGGCTTCCCGAGGAACAGCGCGCGGCGCTGACCCTTGCGTACTACGGAAATAAAACGCACGTCGAGATCGCAAAGGAGCTCGATGTTCCGCTGGGCACGATCAAAACCCGCATCTCGATGGCGATGCGCAAGTTGCAGTTGGACCTGGCAAGCCCCGGAGGAAGCCGCTCGTGACCGAACATTTGGGCGAAGACCTGGAACTCTATCCACTTGGGATTCTCGACGACGATGCGGCGCGCAGCGTCGAACGCCACGTTGCGTCGTGCTCGGAATGCGCCGAGCGCGTCGCACAAGCCCAAGCCGTCGCGGCGTCGTTGGCAGCGGCATTGCCGCGGGCCACGCCATCTCCGGCATTAGAGCGTCGCTTGCGCGAAGCCGTACGACCGCAGCCGAGCGCCAAACGCCGAGCGAGCCTCCCGTTTGCACTTGCGGCAGCCTTCGCGCTGGCTATTCTGGGCTTCGGCTGGCAGGCGCTGGTGCTGCGCGAACGCCTGGCAGCCGACGACGTAGCGCTTGTAACCATGGTCCACAGCCATTTCAATCATATATCGATGAGTCCGCAGTCGGCGAATCCCGTCGCGGCGAAGATTCTCTACGCGCGAGACGGCTCGTGGATTTACATCATCGCCGATAAGCCCGGCGGTATATTGCATGCGATCGCACACACGGCGGCGAGGAGCGTCGATCTCGGCGCCTTGGCGAGTACCGGCGAGACGGCGACGTTGCTGCTGCATCCGCGCGAGCGCATCCGGTCGATCACTTTGCAGCGCGCCGGCTTAGACGTTGCCTCGGGAACGCTGGCATATTAAACCGCCGCCGATATGATTTCAGAATTTTTTCATGACGTTCGCTCACACTCGGTGCGTTTGTCACACTTGGATTCGAGGAGAACCGTCATGCAATTTCCGAAACGGACCTTAATTACTATCGCCGTCGCCACCGCTATCGGTGTCCCGGCCAATGCCGTCATGGCGCGAAGTTACAGCCCCGCCATGGCGCGAATCTTCAGCCCCGCCGCGCAGAGCTATAGCGGCAACTGGCCGGTCACCGTGACACGCTCGCGCGGGGCCAACGGCACGGGCTGCCTGACGCTGACCGACAACGGCAGCCTCGGCTGGCGCCATAGCGGCCAGGCATCGCTCACCTTCGGCGGCGTTAATTTCACGTTCGGTACATTTCAGCTCATCGATGGCACCCTCGTAACGACGATCCAATCACAAGGAGGAAGTGGTCAGAACGAAGGCCTGGTGTACGCAGCTTCCGCCAGCAAAGGAAACATCAGCAAGGGCTTTTACGAGGGGGTCTATGGCGGGGAAGAGATCGACTCGGGCGTGCTGGTGTTCGGTATGAAGGGTGGCTGCTGAAACCATGAAATGCCGATATCATTTAATTATCGCGCCGATCGCGCTCGCCGCGGCCTCGGCGTGCAGCTCCGGCGCCGGCCCGGTCACCGTACCACAGGGCGAGACGGTCGCCGTGAGCCACGGTCAACAATCGTGCTGTCATGACGACGTCGCCGAGTTTCGGCGCGGTAGGTGGTCCCCCGCCCGACATCTTTACGTTTGATCTGAAGTCAGGCAAAATGACGGAGTTTTCCGGCGTGACTTGTCCGGACGGGTCGATAGGATGCGGCTACGCCAACGGCATCGGCTACGATTCGAAGACCGGCGTCGCGTGCACGACGACCGAGCTTGACGCCGGCATCGCGATTTACAATGTTCCCGAGAAAACCGGTTTCTGGGGCGCGCACCTGCCCGTGCCACCGAGCGGGGTCTCGCAGTTCTACTCCGGCACCTACGTCGCGAACGACCCCGTTCATCAGCTCTTTCTCATCGCCCAGCCGAATTCGGGCTCATCGAGCTCAGGCAGCAGTATTCAAGTTTACGATGAGAGCGGACATTTCGTCGAATCGATCAACGGCTTCAACTTTACCGACGCCGGTGACGTGACGAGCGATCACGTGTTCATTCGAGCGACGTCGGCCGCGGAAATGCCCTCGAGCGCGAGTCCATAGCCGACGCTTTCATCGACGACGCGGCGGAGCTTCTGGGTGAGGGCGACACGAGCGTAGCTCGTCGTGAGCGGTGGGAGCTTTGTGAGCTGGTCCGCGATCTCGCGAGCCCGTTCCATGAGCCTGTCGCGCGGAACGATCTCGCTAATGACTCCCAGCGC
>DASXGO010000248.1:0-2486 GCA_036489055.1 Candidatus Cybelea sp.
TTCCATTATTCGGTGCGCGCGCTGTTTTCGGTGCTTCGGCGGCCCTAAGCCGTCTATCCGCGCCGCAGCACTGCGAAGAGGTCGCTCAGGGGATAAGAGAATCCCGGCAGCGCGCGATGTTCGATCGCAGCCGATTCATTCAAGCGCACGACGTTGTCGCGGTCGTGCAGTTCGATCGAGCGGCCCTGCGGATCGACGACAATGACGAGCGACGAGCCCGCCCGCAAGTAGGTGTCGATCTTGTCCTCGAGGTCCACGCGACGATCGCCGCGCGACAGAATTTCGACCGCAACGTCGGGCGCGAGCGGTGGAATTTCGATCTCTTCATCGCTCAGCGGTCGAAGACGCTCGTTTGAAACGTAGGCGATGTCGGGCACCAGCGGCCGTCGCACTTCGCCCGGCGGTGCGACTCGAAATCGCCATTCGGGTCCGGCCTCTCCGCGGCCGGCCGCCCAGCGGCGTAACTGCGTCGTAAGTTCGCCCTGCAGGAGCGAATGCGTTCGCTGCGGGCTCACCTTTTGCAGCGGCCGTCCGCGCACCCATTCCGTTTCCGGCTTCGTCTCCGGTAGAACGATCTCGCCGTGTACCATAACTCCACCGGAGTCTATCACGCCCGCTGACGAGCCAACAAGCATCGTGTCGCCCCTCGCCCCGCGACTCCGCTCGGGGTGACACGGGGGAACTAGCGCGGAGGTTTGTTTCCGTGTCCGTTTCCGTTGCCGTGCGATACGTTGACGGAGCCGTGCGATTGAGTCACGTGTTGCTGCGCGGCTTGACGGTCGGCGTTGGTGATCGGTGCGTAGTGCTGCGGCCGATTGTTATTGCTGTAGGGATGTGAGACTGCGGCCGTGGTCGGGTGACCTCGGTTGACCGTCGAGAGATGGTTGCGATTCTGGCTCGCCATTACTGCGTGATTGTGCTGCTCGGTCGTCGGCGGCGTGCCGGTATGACGGGCCGAGATTTCCGCATGCGTCGGGTGTGCTTGGATTCCGCCGTGGCCGCCGTTGAAGCTCGTGCGGTTGGTGCCGTGATAGACGACGGTTTTATCCACGTACGTATTGTGGATCACGGTCGTATTGACGCGCGTGACCGCGGTATTGTAGTGGAACGAGTTGCCGTACCAGCGGCCGCCGACGTAACCGGTGCCGAAGTATCCGAATCCATAGTTGATGCCGCCGTAAAATCCGACGGTCGGCCCCCAATAGCCGGCAGTCCAGTAGTAGGCGCCGTTAGTCCAGCCCCAATAGCCGGGAGTCCAGAGCAGACCGACGGCGGGCGCCGAAACCCACGTTCCCGGGACCCAGAAGTAGCCGCCGGGGCCCCACTGCCAGTATCCCGGCTGCCAGATATAGTTCGGCGCCGGTGCGTACGGCTGCACGTAAACCGGGATCGGCGGCGGGGCAATGTTAATCCCGATCCCGAGGAAGACTTGCGGTGATGCGATTGCAGGAATCGCTGCGAAAAGCGCCGCTATCAAGGCGGCGCGCGTTAGCTTAATTGCGTTCATGCCCCAGAATACCCAGCAAGCGGCCAAGAGTAACCTAGCAGCCGACCGGAACGCGACACGCTGCGTCGAAGCCTAGGCGTCCGGACCGCAGACGGTTCTCGCTTAACAGTTTGGAGGCGCAATGTTTCCAGCGGCGTTCGATTATCGGGCAGTACGCTCTGTCGACGAGGCGCTCGAAGCGCTCGCAAAGGGCGGCGACGATGCGCGGGTGCTGGCGGGCGGGCAGAGTCTGATTCCCGCGATGCGGTTCCGGCTGGCGCGGCCCTCGCTGCTCGTCGACATCAATCCAATTGAAGCGCTGGCCTATCTGCGCGAAGCCGACGGGGCGCTGCAGGTCGGCGCGACCGCGCGCGACTTCGCGCTGGAGACGTCCCCGCTGATCGGCGAGCGCTATCGGCTCATCGCCGACACGTCGGCCGTCGTTGCCGATCCGGTGGTGCGGCAAATGGGCACCGTCGTCGGTAGTCTCTGCCACAACGATCCCGCGGGCGACTGGCCGGTCACGGCGCTCGCGTCGCGTGCGCAGGTCGTCGTGCAAGGCAAGGGCGGCGCGCGCACCGTCGCGATCGACGACTTCATCGTCGACTCGTTCACCACCGCGGTCGGTACGGGCGAGATGGCGGTTGAAGTGCGCTTCCCGACGCCCGGCGCACGCACGTCGGGGCGTTTTGAAAAGATCGAACGCAAAGTCGGGGATTTCGCGACCGCGTCGGCTGCGTCGCAGATCACGCTTAATGACGACGGCACGATCGCCGATGCCGGCATCGCGATCGGCGCGCTCGGCCCCAAAGCGCTGCGCGTCGGTGCTGCGGAGGCGTTGCTGAAAGGCCAAAAGCCGAGCAAGAAACTCATTGCCGACGCGATGCGCGAAGCCGAAAAGATTGCCGATCCGAGCCCCGACAATCGCGGCTCGGCCGAATACAAGAGAGCGATGGCGGGCGTGCTGGTCGGGCGCGCGATTGCAAAAGCGCTGGAACGC
>DASXGO010000249.1:0-3058 GCA_036489055.1 Candidatus Cybelea sp.
TCTCACGCGCGATCAACACGTATCTCAGCTACCAAATTTTGAACGTCGGCGATCACTATATCAACGGCGGATACTCGCCGTGCCAGCCGGTTAACACGTTCTATTGTCCGCTGAGCTTTACGTCGTTCCGCGGCGTCTCGACGGAGCATACGACCAGCCTCGGCTTCAATTGGGTGCCGTCGCCCGAGTTCAATTTCTCGCTGCTCGTGCGCCATCACGTCGATTACCCGATCCCGGTGCCCGGTGTTTTCGGGTTGCCCCCGAACAACATTCTCGGTCAGCCGCTCTACACGTCGTACCTGGGGCAACCGCCGTACGACGCGACCGGTGAGGTGCGGTTCAAAGTTCTTTCGCATGCAATGCTGGACGTCTCACGAACGCTGTATTGGTACGGTAATCCGTATCGCACGCAGTTCTGGCAGCCGACGTTCGTGGTTCAGCTCCTGCCGATATGATACGCTCGCTACCGATGCTCGCGGCGGCAACGCTTGCGGTCCTGCTCGTCGCGGCCGGTCCCTCGGTCGTCGTCACCGGTCAGCTGTTGGCGTATCAAGATGGATACGTCTTCTTCACGACCGGCGACGGTTTTCACGTCGCGAACGGCGTCGTGATCAAAGATGCAAAGACGGGCGGCTCCACGGCGATCAAGCCGGCGCCGCGCGTTTGGGCACGCGCGACGTTCGACGCGAGCGGCACGGTCACCGAGCTCGATCTTTCGCGCGCCCCGCTGCCGCCGCAGGGCAACTTTGCGGACGTTGCCCGCTACGCCGTGGCGATCTCGACGCCCGTGCCGAATCCGGACCTGTTGCGGAATATCGAGACGCCGCCGCCGGGCGAGCCGGAAACCGTCGCCGCCGCACGGCATTTCTCCGGAAAGCCGGTGCTCGTGACGTTCATCGTCCAGGTGCCGCCGTTTACGCCGTTCACGTCGTCAATCTATATCGCCACCGACCAAAGTGGCTGGAACGCGCAGGCGGTTCCGATGGATCGCATTGATGCGCTGCATTACGAGATTACGCGCCGCTACAACTCGGGAACGATCTTTCGCTATCTCTACGACCGCGGCTCGCTGCAGTCGCAGGAGATCGCGCAAAACGGCTTGGCGCGTCCACCGCGCGAGCTGGTCGTAACCGACGCCGACGTGCGCGTCATCCGCGATACCGTCTTCGCGTGGCAAGACCAGTCGCCGGGCACCGTATCGCAGCCGCAGCCACAGATCATGCCGACGCCATACAACCCGGCGCCATTCCCGAATCTTCCGCCGGGCCTTCCGCCGCCCCAACCTCCGCCGGGCAAACCTCCGCCGGGCAAACCACCGGCCAGTTAACCTAAGCGCGCGACGTTAACGCGTTAACTCCGAATAACTTCGCATTAGAATTCTTCCGTAAGCGCCTGATCGAATGCAAGCGCGGAAGGTTTGATTTTCAGCGAGCCTAACCAAATGAACTACGCCAAAACTGGCTATGCTTTCCCCTCAATTCTGGGAACTTCACACTAGGGAAGGGCGCCTGAATACGGCGCCGCGGCGGATGTAGGAGTTCTGCGGGCGGCGTTTTCTGCAATTTTGACACCTGCTTGTTTCGAGGAGCGCGATGGAGACGACGAAATCCCCCAGAGTCGCTGTGTCGCATGAAGATAACGCACTGAACGCGCAGCGAGCCGGCACCGCCACCCTCTACATCAATCCCGTTCGTCGCGTCGCAGCCGTCGGGTACGGCTCTGCGCGGCGACCCAATGTAATCCGGGACGCGCAGCCTAGCATCAGGATCGTGATTCCTGCGTTTAACGAGGGCACCCGGATCACGTCGACTTTGGCGCAATACTGCCCACGTTTCGGAAACACCGCCTCGATCTTAGTGGTCGCCAACGGATGCAGCGATGATACCTGCGGCGTCGTCCGCTGCATGCAGAAGTACTTCGCGAACCTGAACCTTATCGAATTTCCCGCTAAAATTGGGAAGGGCGGCGCCGTTAGGCTAGGGCTGGGGACGGGACGCGAGGAGTTCGTAGGTTTCGTCGACGCTGACGGATCCACGAAGGCCGAAGAGTTCGAACGGCTCTATCGCATCGCGCGATGCAGCAACGCGCAAGCTGTCATCGGCTCGCGCTGGCTCAGGGGCGCCCGCCTCGAGCCTTGCCAGCCCCTCACCCGCAGACTGGCGAGCCGCGCGTTTAACGGCATTGTAAGGCGTCTCTTCACGCTGGATCTCAGGGATACGCAATGCGGCGCAAAAATATTCCGGCGGCGCGCCTTACGTGCGGTGCTACGGGAGCTGGAGCTGTGCGATTTTGCTGCCGACATCGAGATTCTATGGCGGCTCCATCGTGCCGGCCAAACTATTTTGGAGATTCCCACGGTCTGGTCGGACAAGCGGAGCGGTTCGAAAGTTCATTTGCTTCCCGCTTCGTGGCGGATGCTAAAGTCGGTCGTCTACTTGCGATTGCGGCACTCGCGATTGAGTAACTCGCCGATGTTGGGACTGCTACGGGGCTCGTCCGTCTTACCGATCGGTTCTATCTCGAAAGCGCTGCTGTTCGGCCGTCCTGGATTACTTCCAAGCTGAGAAGCTCTCCTAGCGGCGACGCTGTCATGCAGTTCTATGACCGATACATAGAACGGGAGCAGCTCGCCCTCGACAAACTCAGGATCGCGCGGATGGTCGACCTCTACGATAGGACGAGCCGCGAAGTGTTAGACATCGGCTGCGGCAACGGCGAAGTCCTGGAGCTCTTGCGGTCGATCTCGCCGCAACCTTTCAGCGGCTTCGGCCTAGACCTTGGCGCGTCGGTCGTCGACAAACTGCGAGCGAAGGGGTTCGTCGGATGCTGCCACGACGCGCAGTCACCTTTGCCGTATCCGAGTGACTCTTTTGACACGGTCGTTTGCTCGGAAACAATCGAGCACGTCGTTAACGTGGACCGATTGGTTTCGGAAGCGCACCGAGTGCTGAAGCCTACGGGCACCCTACTCCTGACAACGCCAAACTTAGCCTACATCGCCAATCGGTTTCTTCTACTTTGCGGCATTCAGCCTTTTTTCACCGAAACGTCGCTGGAG
>DASXGO010000280.1:0-1609 GCA_036489055.1 Candidatus Cybelea sp.
GTTGCCGACGTGCGCGGCAAAGGCCTCATAATGGCGCTGGAGTTTCGCGATCATTCGACCGGCTTCGAATTCGCAAAGCAGATGCTCGAGCGCAGCGTTTTGGTTTCGGGCACCCTCGTCAACGCCCGCACCATTCGCATCGAGCCGCCGCTAACGCTCACCGACGAAGAAGCCGACTACGTCTGCCAAAGCATCAACGAAAGCCTCAATTGCATGTCAGGAGTGAAGGCATAATGCAAACCAGCGAACGCACCGCCAACGCCGCAGAAATTCTTGGCAATCTTCCACGCATCAACGGCGTAGTTCCGATGTACGTCGACGGAGGCTGGCGCCTTGCCGCCGACGGCGGAACGCGCGAGGTGCATAATCCGGGGAACGGCCGCGCGATCGCGACCGTTGCGGAAGGCACTGCCGCAGATGCCGACGCTGCGATTCTTGCAGCGCGGCGCGCATTCGACGAAGGACCGTGGGGTTCGATGAGCGCCGCCGACCGTGCGGCTCTTCTCTTCAAGCTTGCCGATGCAATCGATGCCAATCGGGACGATTTCATGCGCATCGACACGCTCAATAATGGAAAGCCGCTGCGTGAGACTGAGTACGACGTCATCGACGCCGCCAGCTGTTTCCGCTATTACGCGGGCCTCGCAACGAAGCCGCAAGGCCAGACGTTCGACGTTCCCGCACCATCGCAAACCTTTACGGTTCGCGAGCCGATCGGTGTCTGCGGCCAGATCGTCCCGTGGAACTATCCGCTGCTGATGGCGACCTGGAAGCTTGCCCCGGCTCTCGCCGCAGGAAACGTTTGCGTGCTCAAGCCGGCGGAGCTCACGCCTCTCTCGACGATTCGTCTGGCAATGCTTCTCCAGGAGCTCGAGTTTCCGCCCGGCGTTCTCAACGTCGTCCTCGGCGCCGGCACGACGGTGGGGCATGCGATCGCGGCGAGCACACTCGTCGACAAGATTGCGTTTACGGGCGGCACCAAGACCGGCCGCAGCATCATGCACGACGCGACGACGAATCTCAAGAAGATCTCGCTCGAGTTGGGCGGCAAGTCACCCAACGTCGTCTTCGCCGACGCCGATTTCGACACGGCGGTCGACTACGCGCTCTTCGGCATCTTCGCCAATGCGGGGCAAGTTTGTTCCGCGGGATCGCGGCTCATCATCGAGCGGTCGTTGCACGACCGGTTTGTCGAGCGGCTCGTCGAGCGAGCGCAGAAAATCCGCGTCGGCGATGGGTTCGATCCGCAGACCGAGATGGGCCCGATCATTTCGCCGGTTCACCGCGAACGCGTCGAGAGTTACATTGCGACGGGGCAAAGCGAGGGCGCGCGTCTGCTCTGCGGCGGCAACCGGCTCGGCGGCGCGCTCGCCGAAGGCAACTTCATCGCTCCGACCATCTTCGACGATACCTCGCCATCCATGCGCATAGTACAAGAAGAAATCTTCGGCCCGGTGCTCGTCGTTCAGACGTTCGAGGACGAAGCCGAAGCGATCGCGCTTGCAAACGACACGATCTACGGCTTAGCGGGCGCGGTCTTTACGCAAGACATTGCCAAGGCGCATCGCGTCATCCGCAAGATGCGCGCCGGCATCACCTGGATCAACAC
>DASXGO010000299.1:0-5885 GCA_036489055.1 Candidatus Cybelea sp.
GCCTACTATCAGCGCGACGCCGTGCGCGCCGACCCGCTTACGCTCTGCGCAGATCCAAATCTTGCCTTTGAGCTTTCGGCAGCCTAACGCCCAGAACAGTCGTCATCAGCACGACAACTCCGGTATTGAGTGCGAGGGCGACGAAGCCAGGATTTAGGCCGGCGAGCGGAATTGGGTGCATCGTCAACCCAAGTGCCGCCATTTCACCCACGAGCAGACCCGCCGCAATCGGGACCAGCGTGGCGCGCTTCCAGAAAAGTCCGAAGAGAATGCCGGGCATGAACTGCGCTTGGCCATTGTAGACGAACAAGAGCAGATCGACGAGCGAGGCCTTCAAGAAAAGCCAAAGATAGAGCGCTATCGCTGCGACCAGCACGATGAAGGCGCGCGTGACCCAGGTTTGTGCGGCGCCCTCCTTAGCAATGCCGAAGATGTCATCCAAGACGTTTTTCATCAGCTGGCTCGCGGCCGCGAGAAGGCGCGTCGCCGACGGCAGCAAGCCCGCTAGCGTCCCGGCCGCGCAAATCGCGCCGAGCAGCCAGAGCGGAAAATGCGCCTGCAGCACGCGCAGATACGCGCTATCGCTCTGCGTACCGTGCAGACCCGGAAGAACCAGCGAAGCGGTGTAGCCGGCAAAGAACAGCGGCACAATCATTAAGCTATAGAGCGGCAAGAGCATCGCGTTGCGCCGTACCGTCTCTTCGCTCTTCGCAGCATACGTGGCGGCGACCGCGTTGACGCCTGCAAAAAATGCGACGGCGTTAAGAATTGCCGTCGTAATGTACCAGAGCTTTCCGTTCCCCGCCGTCCAGCCGCCGATCGTAAACGCGTGCGGACGCGCGGCGATCGCGTGATCCAGCATCGTCGCCGGGGATCCGAAGAACGCAATCGGCAAAACGAATCCGACAACCGCAACCGCGCCCAGCATCAGCGCGTCCTTGACGATGCTCGCCCATGCCATGCCGCGCAATCCGGCCGTGAAGACGAAGAGCGTGATGAGTCCAAAGGCGATCAGGACCGCATGCGTCGCATCGATCTTGCCGAGGCCGGCAATGCCAAGAATAATTTGCAGGCCCGTTAGATAGACAAGGAGCGCGAGCGATTCGGTGAACGTCGAAATCAACGCGGTAATCGCGCCGAAGCCCTTACTTTCGTACCGCGCCGCGAAAAAATCGCCGAAGGTCAGGAGGTTTCGTTCCTTGGCGAACCGCCACAGCCGCGGCAGATAGAGGTAGGCGACGATATAGGGGCCGCCGCCGACGGCGAGCGGATAGTAAATCTCGGCACCCCTGCTGTAGACCCAACCGGCGATGCCGAGAAAGGTGAAGGTCGTGTAGAGCTCGCCGCCCATCAACACCCAGAGCAGGATCGTTCCGAACGATCGGCCTCCGACAATGAACTGCGCAGGATCGTTGCCGAGCCCGCGTACCGCGAGCAACGCGAAGGCAATCGTGCCGAGCACGACGACCGCGACGATCAGCATCGGCAGCGGTATCATTCTTCTCGCCGGTGCTCGACGGCAAAGAGGCAGATCGGCGTGAGCGCTACCCACAGCAAAATCCACCACATAATCGGAGGCATACCGAAAAATCGCGGCTGCGTGCCGCAGATAAAAGCCGGCACGATAAGGAGCGCGACAAGCGGCATTACAATCAGCGCGAGGCGAAGGATGCTCCTCATTCGTTGCCGGGCGCGAGTAGCTGAAACGCTCCCTGGCCTGCGACCCGTTCGCCGTAGCGCACCCCAGTGACGTCGGCGGTCGTGCCGTCTTCGTGCACGACGTCCACCGTGCGCTGCACAAACGTCGTTGTCCCGTTGGCCCCGTGCTGCTGGACGAATACCACGTTTATGCCGCGTTGCGGGTCGGCCACGATCGCGCTTTCGGGAATCAGCAAGCCTCGAACGTGCGCGACGGTAATCCTCGCGCGAACCGCCACCCCCGCCACGGTGCCCGGCGGGGCGCCCGAGACGACGACGGTCGCCGTCTGCGTCGCCGGATTCACCGCAGGCACGATCGCACCGACATGTCCACGTGAATCCGCCGGCGTACCGGCGATTCGCATCACGACGGGGTTGCCGACGGCGATCTGTGCCGCATCGGTCCCCGGGACGCTGAGCGTTAATTCATTCTGGGGCGGACCGATCGCCAGGATCGGTTTGGTTGAATCGACCGCCTCACCGATGCGATGAAAGATCGCCGTCACGAAACCGCTCGTCGGCGCGACTAGCGTCGCTTGGGCGAGCGCGAGCTCCGCCGAATCGGCGCGCGCGCTTGCCGCGCGAACTTGCGCGGCGACGACCGCCGGCTGCGATCCGGCAGCACGCAAATCCGACTGAGCCGTCGAAGCCGCGGCTTCGTCGGCAGCGAGCGTCGCCCGCGCCGCCTGGACGTCTTTGAGCGCGTCGATGCCGGCTGTATACAGGCGTTGCGCGCGATCGACGGCGGCGCGGTCAGCTGCGACACGCTCTTGTGCGGCTACCGCGCGATCGCGGGCCGCATCTACTGCGGCACTGGGAACGCTCCCGCCGCGATAACCCGCGGCTGCCGCTTGGGCCTCAGCGCGCGCCTGGGCGGCGTCCAAGGCTAGCCCGCGCGTGTCGAGCATCGCAAGCGGTTCGCCACGAACGACGCGCTGCCCGACTCGAACGTAAACGTCGCGTAAGACGCCCGCGTTGGGAAACGCGAGCTCGGCCGTCGTGCCGGCGGGTGCGCCAACGTACCCCGGCTCGTCGAGCGAGACGGCAAAGTCGCCGTAGCGCACCGTCGCGATGCTGACGGCGGGTGACGCCGGTCTCGAAGGAGGCGGAGCTCCCCGGCGCGCGATTACGATTGCTGCGATCACCGCAACGGCGGCGACCGCGATTATCCACGATAGGCCTCTACGCAATGGGTTGTCCAAGGACCAGATTCAAGGCGGCACGTGCCTTGGCTTGCGCGTAAAGCGCCGAGATTTCGTTGACGAGCGCCTGAACGTACGTCGTTCGTGCCGCCTCGACGTCGAGGCTTGAAACCGCGCCGCTGCGGTATCCGATCTGCGTTGCCGCGAACTCCGCCTGGGCGCCCTGCAGCGCGCGCTGCGAGGCGGTCAAGGCCACGCTTTGCGCTTGATAATCGCGCACCGTCGCACCGACCTCTAAGCGCACGCTGCGCTCTAGCTTCGCCAATTGCGCCTGAGCTTGCGTCAGCCGTGCCTCTTCGGCAAGGACGCGCTCGTGAGCGGCGCCGGTGACGGGAAGCGAAACGTCGACCGTGGCGCTCGCGCCGGAGACGTGGATGCCGGTATCGACTCCGGTCGTATAGCCGCCAGTTAGCGTGACGAGCGGCCATCCTCCGCGCCGCGCGACGCCGACGGCGTGTTCCTCTGCAGCGACATTTTCGCGCGCTGCCGCTACATCGGGCCGTCTTGTCAGCGCGATTTGAATCGCATCGTTCGCACTCGTCGTCAGCGGAGGGATCTCGCTTTGGCTGAGCACCGTCGTTTCAAAGGACGTCACGGGTAAACCCGTTTCGGCTGCCAGAGTCGCCGCCGCCGTATCGGTGTCGGCTTGCGCGCGGGCCAGGTCGGCCTGCGCCGACGCCACCGCCACGGTTGCGCGTACGACGTCGAGCCGCGGCGCATCGCCGGCGGAGAGCCGGAGATTTGCAGCGCGTAATTCCGCGTTTGCCGCCGCCAGTTCTTGCGTGCGGGCGTTTTGGGCAGCTTGCGCTCCGAGCGCCGAATAGTAGGCACTGATGACGGAGACTTGCTCGTTGCGTTCCGCGTCGTTTAAGCTAAGGCGCGCCGACTGTAACGCGGCGTTGGCCTGGGCAATGGCCGGTGCATATGCAAACAAATCGCCCAATGTCCAGGACGCGCCGACCGTCGTCAGTCGCTGCTCGACGGTGGAGACGTTCGTTGGACCTGCCTGCGGCGATTGTGCGTAGTTTGCCATCACCGCAGGGCCATACGTCGCGCGCGCTTGATCGTAGAGCGCTTGTGCCTCAGCGACCTTGCCGCGCGCGATCGCAACGTCCGGCGAGATCGCCAGCGCGTCAACTTGCGCATCCTGCAGCGATACATGGGCGTAAAGAAGAACGGTGCAAAGTAGTCCGGTCATGCAGCTTCTCGCTTTCCGGCAAAGCCTGCGTAGAAGACGGGTATCAGGACGAGCGTAAAAGCCGTGGCGGTCGATAGTCCCCCGATGACGGCAATCGCGAGCGGCTTTTCCATCGCTGCTCCTGCCCCGATGCCGAGCGCGAGGGGCAGCAGGCCGCCGATCGCGGCGAACGTCGTCATGAGGATTGGCCTCAGACGGGTACGGCCGGCGGCCACGAGCGCGTCTTCGACAGAATCGCCCTCTTGGCGCCGCTTGTTCGCGACGTCGATGAGTAGAATGCCATTCTTCACTACGATTCCCACAAGCAACAGCAACCCCATGAACGACGCTACGTTGAACGGTGTGCCGGTGATGAAAAGGCCGAGTGCGACGCCAATGAGCGCAAGCGGAATCGCCGTGAGAATCACTAGCGGCAGCCTATAGGAGCGGAAATTCGCGAGCATGACCGTGAAGACCAATACGACTGCGATGAAGATGACGGCCGCAAATTCACGAAACGATTGCTGTTGCTCGCGGTACTCGCCGTTGATCGACACGTGGTATCCGGGTGGTAGCGCCACTTTGGCGAGGGCGGCGCGCACGCCGGATATCACCGAGGAAAGACTGGCACCCGCGATCGTCGCGGTGACGCGAATCACTCGAGCGCCGTTCTCTTCGTAGATCGTGGTTGACAGAGTCGCGGGCGACACTTGCGCGAGCGACGGCAACGCGACTGGTCCGTTCGGCGTTGAAACGCCCGCCGCGTCGGTTCCAAACGGCATTCCCGCCACGGAGACGCGCACGGGAATCATGTTGACCGGTCCCGGCAGCTCCGATGCCACCGTACCTTGAGCCTGTGCGGCTAGCGCTCCAGCTAACGCCCCTTGCGACCACTGTAAGCCTGCCAGCGCCCGCGCATCGGGTGATATCCGAATCGTCGGGTCGGTGTAGACGACGCCGGAAAAGACGTCGGTGACGCCGCGCACCGGCGCGATCGCACCGGCGATTTGGCCGGCGCACTTGACGAGCTGCATTTGATCGGGCCCGTCGATCGAAATTTCGAGCGGCGCCGGTACGCCCGAGACGTCGTTGATCATGTCTTCCAGAATTTGGTGAAAGTCTAGACGAGCCGACGGGATCGCAACCGCGAGTTCGTCGCGCAGCCGGTCGCTAACGACCGGATAGGAATCGCGAAGGCGCTGCGATTTGAGCTGCACGCGCAGGACGCCGACGTTCTGGGGCGTCGGTGAGTAACCGTTGGTATCGATGCCGGTCCAACGCCCGACGGCGATAACCGCCGGGTCGCGCAAGATCAAGGTCTCCATCCTCGTCGCCGCCGCGTCGGAGGCTTTGAGATTCGTCCCCACCGGCAGCTGATAGCGGATCTCAAATTGCCCTTCGTCGAGCTTGGGAAGAAAATCGCTGGGCAGCAGAGTCAGCAGAACCACCGTCACGACAAGCACGATGCCGGCGGCCGCATAAACGCCGGTGCGATGCGCGAGTGCCCATCGCAGCAGCGGCTCATAGCGGTGCAAAGCGGCAGAAAAGAACCCAGGCTCACGCTCCGCCGTGGGTCTAATCAGCCGCGTCGCAAGGACGGGTGCGACGAAGAGCGCCAAACCCAGGGAAACGATGAGCGAGGCCGCCAGCGTGAGCGCGAGCGAGCGAAAGAAGAAACCGCTCACGCCCGTCAATAGCGCCAGCGGTACAAAAACGACGACGGTTGTGGCCGTGGACGCCGCCATCGCCCGGGCGATTTGCCGCATAGAAAGCGCCACAACACTGCGCATTGAGTGCGTCGGCTCGAG
>DASXGO010000303.1:0-2006 GCA_036489055.1 Candidatus Cybelea sp.
GTGTTGAGCAGCGCGTTGAGAATCGGCCAATCGGCGATCGCATCGCTGCCGTCTTTCATCGCCTCGGTCTCGCGATAAGGAGAAGCGACGCTTCCGGTGTCAAGGTGATCGCGTCCGATGACAATCGGCGCCTTGATCGTACCGCTGCGCACCAGTTCGTTGAATGCAAGGCCGGCCTTTGCGCGCCGGCCATACGGCAGCCAGCAGATGCGCGAGGGCAAACCCTGAAAGGAGATGCGCTCGCGCGCCATCTTAATCCAGCGTGTCAGCGAGGCGTCGTCGTCGAAGAGCTCGAGCAGCTTCTCGTCGCAGGCCGCGATGTCGGCCGGATCGCCGGAGAGCGCGGCAAAACGAAACGGTCCCGATCCACGACAGAAGAGCGGGCGAATAAAGGCCGGAACGAAGCCCGGGAAATCGAACGCCCGCTCGAATCCTGCGCGCTGCGCTTGGGCGCGGATGTTGTTCCCGTAATCGAAGACGACCGCGCCGGCGTCGAGGTAGCGCACCATCGCGCGGACGTGTTCGCCGCAGCTCGCTAGCGCGCGACGCTGATACTCGTCGGGTTCGCGGCGACGCAGCTCGGCCGCCTCGGCGAGCGAAAGACCGGCCGGGACATATCCGTCGAGCAAATCGTGCGCGGAGGTTTGGTCGGTGACGGCATCGGGACGCAGCCCTAGATCGTAAAGCAGCCCAAACTCTTCGGCGGCGTTACCTTCGTAACCGATCGATGCGGCTTCGCCTTTTGCGCGGGCTTCTTCGACTTGGCGCAGCGCGGAGTCGCGCGAATCGGCGACGCGATCGAGATAGCGCAGCTCGCGCCTGCGCTCCAAACGGGCGCGATCGACGTCGACGATCAGGCAGATTCCCCGGTTCATCGTTACCGCGAGCGGTTGCGCACCGCCCATGCCGCCGACTCCGGCGGTCAACGTTACACGACGGACAAGCGAGCCGCCAAAGTGGCGCCGTGCCAACTCCGCAAAGGTCTCGTAGGTACCTTGGACGATGCCCTGCGTACCGATATAGATCCACGAGCCGGCGGTCATTTGACCGTACATCGTCAGCCCTTGCGCTTCGAGCTCGCGGAAGATGCTCCAATCGGCCCACTTCGGCACCAGGTTCGCGTTGGCGATCAGCACGCGCGGTGCGCGCGCGTGGGTTTTAAAGATCGCCACGGGTTTGCCGCTCTGCACCATCAGGGTCTCGTCCGACTCGAGCCGCCGCAGCGCCCGGACGATCCCGTCGAACGCTTCCCACGAACGCGCGGCGCGTCCGTTTCCACCATAGACGACAAGGTCGTCCGGCCGTTCGGCAACTTCCGGATCGAGGTTGTTCATAAGCATTCGCAGTGCGGCTTCTTGAGGCCATCCAAGACAACTAAGCTCGGTGCCGCGCGGCGCGCGAACAGTTCGAGGTCCGGCAATTGCGCTCATACAGCGTGAGAATTCTTGAGGTTGGAAACAAGACCTCTCGAATGCAGCAGAGAAGAAACTGCACGTATGTGCAGATGGCGCCATTTTTTCGTTTTTCTTCTCTCAATTGGCTTGGGATATGCAAGCTCGACGGGCTTCGGCCTCGCCGGAACGACGGGTTCCCTTACCGGCATCGTAGCTCGGAGCACGAACGGCGCGCCGATCGCCGGCGCGCGCGTCGTAGCGGCCAGCCCTTCGCAGACGACGACGGTGTCAACCGACGCCGCGGGACGTTTCACGCTGCTTTCGCTCGCCCCCGACACGTACACGATCACCGTTTCTAAGGACGGGTTCGAAATCTCGACCACCACCGGCATTTCGGTCTTCGCCGACCAGGTTCAGACGTTGCGCTTGCCGCTAGCACCAGCGCTCCACACGATCGCGCACGTAACCTCACGTTCTTCGATGGATGTGGTGAAATCCGGAACGACAACCGATGTTTATTCGGTTAATTCGACCGTTACGGCCGCCGCCGCGGGACTCGGCGGCGGCGGTGGTTTGAACAACGCCTATTCGGCGATCGCCGCGGTACCCGGC
>DASXGO010000307.1:0-1795 GCA_036489055.1 Candidatus Cybelea sp.
GTCGCGGTCAAGCACGAGGGTTACAATCCCTTCAACTCGGTGAAAGATCGAATTGGTGCGGCGATGGTCGACGACGCGATTGCGCGCGGCACACTCAAGCCGGGCATGGTCATCGTCGAGCCGACCAGCGGCAACACCGGAATTGGCATCGCCTACGCCGCAGTGGCGCGCGGCTATCGCTGCATCTTCACGATGCCGGAAACAATGACCCTCGAGCGACGGAACATGCTGCGCGCGCTCGGCTGCCGCGTCGTGCTTACCGAAGGTCCGAAGGGGATGAAGGCCGCGATCGCCAAGGCCGAAGAGATCCTCGCCGAGCTGGGGAGCCGCGCGGTGATGATGCGCCAGTTCGACAACCCGGCGAATCCGGCGATTCATTACAAGACCACCGGGCCAGAGATTTGGAACGACACGGCGGGACAGGTGGACATCTTCGTCTCCGGCGTCGGCACCGGAGGGACAATAACCGGTGCCGGCCGATACCTTCGCGAGAAAAAGCCAGGGATTCGCATCATCGCTGTGGAACCTAACGAGAGCCCCGTGCTCTCTGGCGGTCAGCCCTCGCCGCACAAGCAGCAAGGGATCGGGGCTGGGTTCGTACCATCGATTCTCGACACCGGCATCTATAACGAGGTTGTCCGGGTGACGAACGAGCAGGCGTTCGAGACGACGCGCCGTCTCGCGCGCGAGGAAGGGATCTTCGCCGGTATTTCCTCTGGGTCGATTACCTTTGCGGCGTTGCAGGTTGCGGCGCGTCCCGAGAATGCGGGAAAGCTGATCGTCTCGATCATCGCCGACTTCGGCGAGCGCTATCTCTCGCATCCCGTGTACACGGAGCTCCCGGAGCCCGACGACGCCGCGCTCGGACTCGCTGATCCGGTGCACGCCTGACGTCGCGAGCCGGTGTCGGCCCGCGAGCGAGCCACCGCCCGCTAGTTAGGCCAACGTGCGCTAGCGTCGCCGGCGTTTCGCGACGTACGGTGCGATCGCGGCCTCGAGATCGTCGCGCAGCCACTTCGCGGCAGCGCCGTCTCGGTAAATCGCCCAAGTAATCAGCGAACCGCTCAGCGTGGTCTCGATCACGCGCGCGAGCTCGCGCGGATGAGCATCGCGACTGAGTTCGCCGTCGTCGATTGCCTCGACGAGCAGCTCGGCGATGGCGGCGCGTGTCGATTTCGCCTGAGCCAGCAGATGCTTTCGAAACTCCGCATCAGTGAGATCGATCTGGAGATACGCGAGATTGCGCGCGAGCGCCGCGGGCGACGCCGCGAGATTGGCGAGACATTCGGCGTAGTCGCGGAGCACGGCAACCGGCGAGCGGTGCTTGGCCCTGAGACCGCGAATGAAGGCTGCGTTGCCGTCGGCCGCGCCGGCGGAGAGTTGGAGGAGGAGCTCGCGTTTCGAGCCGAAGCGTTGGACGAGCGCGCCAGCCGTTAGGCCGGCCTCGGCCGCGATCTCGGCCAGGGTGAGCTCGCCGGGACCGAGGCGCATCATCGCGCGGCCGGTGGCGGCAAAGACGTCGTCGTCGCTGACTTTCCGGGGACGGGGCACGGGTCGCTTGACAGTTTCTAAATGGTCATATAGTATCGTTCCTAAATGACAATTTAGTATTGAGGCGTCCTCGGCACAGGAGGATCCGGTGCGAAACGTGACCTATGGCGCAGCGTGCAGCCTCGACGGATTCATCGCGGGTCCCAGTGGGGAAATCGACTGGTTGCACTACAGTCCCGACGTGAGCGAGATCATGCGCCACTACTGGAAGTCGGTCGATACGATTCTCATGGGGCGAAAAACG
>DASXGO010000308.1:0-2004 GCA_036489055.1 Candidatus Cybelea sp.
AGATCGTCGATATTCAGCTACGGCGGCTGCGTCAACGGTTGGCCGATCGGCGCATCGCCCTCGTGCTTTCGGACGAAGCGAAGCGGCACATCGTCAAGGTCGGGTACGATCCGCACTACGGCGCGCGCCCGCTCAAGCGCACAATTCAGAAGGAAGTGGAGACGCCGCTCGGGCGCAAGATTCTGGCGGGCGATATCAACGACGGCGACACCGTCGACGTCGGCTTCGACGAAGACCGCGGCGAGCTGACGTTCTCGATCGCGCAGAAGGTGCCGGCAACGACGTAACGACACTAGGCGGGATGCTGATTGCCGCCTATGCGCTCGCTGCGATCCTGAGTTATTCGTTTCCGTCCGAGCCCGTTCGCGATGCTCGCGGTGACGCAATCGCGTATACGCTCGACACCAAGGGGATACGTACGATTTGGTTCGCCCATGCGCCTGATTGGGCGGCGAAGCAACTCTTCACGTCCCAAGCCGACGACGGACAAGAGCTGAGCGATCTCGCAATCTCGAGCGACGGCGCCCACGTCGTCTACGTCCGCGGCGGCGATCACGATGCAAACTGGGAGCTGCCCTTGCAACCTGGACCGGCTGCGCTGCCGCAGGAGCCGGAGATGGAGGTTTACTCCATCGCCACGCGCCCTTCGACTTCGCTCAGGGTAAACTCCCCGAGACTGCTCGGTGAAGGCGACGCCCCCGCGATCTCCCGTGACGGAAGACGGGTCGCGTTCATTCGGAGCGACGCGCTGATGGTTGCGCCGATCGACGGAGGCGCCGGCCTCAAGCGGCTCTTCTTCGATCGCGGTCAGGATTCGGAGCCGCGTTGGTCGCCGGACGGCTCGGCGCTGGCGTTCGTTTCGACGCGGAAGGATCACAGTTTCGTCGGCGTCTATCGCAACGCGTCGGCGCCGCTCGAATTCATCGCGCCGGCGACATCGCAGGACTCCATGCCGCGCTGGTCGCCGGACGGCAAGCAGATCGCGTTCGTTCGGATCGAAGGCGACGGCGGGCCGCCGCGCAATCCGCTGGATTGGAATCCCATTCCTTGGGAGATTTGGGTCGGCGACGCCGGCAACGGAAAGGCCCACGTCGTCTGGTCGAGCTCGAATACGCTGCGCGGATCGCTGCCGCAAAGCGCCGGCGGCCCGCTTCTCGAGTGGATCGGGCGAAGCGAACTGCTCTTCACGAGCGAGGAGCAGAACTGGCCGCACCTCTACGCCGTCGATGCGAGTCGGGGACGCTCCGCGAAAGCGCGGCTGCTGACACCCGGCGACTTCATGATCGAGGGCGTCAGCGTCGCACCCGGCCGAGATTCCGTCGTGTACGCGGCCAATGCGGGAACGACGCCTGGTGACGATGACCGGCGTCACCTCTTCCGCGTAGACACCAACGGCACGAACGTGCAGCTCACGCGCGGTGCGAGCAGCGAGTTCGGCCCGGTGGCGCTCGCCAACGGTGCCGTTGCGTTCAATCGTGCGACGGCGCAGCAGCCGCCGCTCGTAACGCTGCTCTCAAACGGCGCGCAGCGCGAGCTTACCACGCCGCCGGACGGCTTTCCGGCATCGCAACTCGTTACTCCGCAAAGCGTCACGTTCCACGCGCCCGACGGAACGTTAATTCACGGCCAGCTCTTTGCGCCCGAAAGCGGTGGAAAGCACCCGGGCATCGTCTTCGTGCACGGCGGACCGCCGCGTCAGATGCTGCTCACCTGGCACTACATGGATTACTATTCAAACTCGTACGCCGTAAATCAGGTGCTGGCAAGCCGTGGGTTTGTCGTGCTCTCCGTCAACTACCGGCTCGGCATCGGTTACGGACACGACTTCAACTTTCCGCCGCGTTGGGGACCGACGGGAGCGTCGGAGTATCAAGACGTCGTCGCCGGTGCGCGATTCCTACAGAACGACGCGAGCGTGGATGCGAAGCGAATCGGGATCTGGGGCGGATCGTACGGCGGGTATCTCACCGCGCTGGCGCTCGCGCGCAACTCCGATATCTTCAA
>DASXGO010000309.1:0-4752 GCA_036489055.1 Candidatus Cybelea sp.
CGTGAGTGCCGAATCCTCGACCGCGCTCAGACGAACGGCGAGCGTCTGTAGGCCGCGCAAGGCCAGGCTGCAGTCGTCGGGCGAGACGGCGCAACCGACGACTTGACGAGCTGCACCGAGACGCTCGTAGAGCGCGTCGTCGCGGACCGTAATCGAGCCGAGCAGCAGATCGCTATGACCGCCGATGTATTTCGTGATGGCCTGCATCGTGACGTCGACGCCGTGCGCAAACGCATCGAAGAGCACGCCGGCGCTCCACGTATTGTCGAAGGCCACGAGGACGCCGCGGGCGCGTGCCGCTGCGGCGATTGCAGGGACGTCTTGCACTTCCATCGTGACGGAACCCGGGCTCTCGGCCCAAACAAGGCGGGTATTGGGCTGAATCAAGTCTGCGATCTGCGCGCCGGCAAGCGGGTCGTAAAATGTCGTGGTAACGCCAAAACGCGCTAGCAGCGACTTCGTCAGCAGCCGGTTTGGGCCATAGATGCTGCGCGGAACGAGGATGTGGTCGCCGGCACTCAGCAACGCGAAGTCGATCAGCGAGATCGCCGACTGCCCACCGGGGGTAACGATCGTATAACGGCCGGATTCGAGCTCGCAGATGCGCGCGGCGAGCTCGAGTGCGGTCGGCGTTCCATAGAGCCCGTAGGTGTACCCGGCGCGCTCCTGATCCCACCGATCGGTCACCGCGCCTGCGCTTGGGAATAGCGTCGTCGACCCTCGGTAAACCGGCGTTACCAAGGAGCGATATCCGCCCGGAACCGTCACGTCGGGATGCAGCAAACGCGTTTGCCAACTCTTGCTCATGATCGGCCAGTTATACCGCCGAGGGCGCAGGCCTTTCGCCGCCGTACTGGCCCGAGATGCGATGTTATTTTCTCCGCCACGGCATCGCCGCCGAACCGGAATCGTGGAGCGGCAGCGATTTCGACCGTCCGCTCACGCGCGAAGGACGCGAACGCATGGAGCGCGAGGCGAAGGCGATCGATGAACTGGGCATCGAGCTCGACCGTATCGTCACGAGTCCCTTGCTGCGCGCCAAAGAAACCGCGGAGCTCGTCGCCGCGCGGCTTGGCCGCGGCGTAAAGGTCATCGAGGACGACCGGCTTGCGGAAGGATTCAATTTGGAGCGCCTCGGTGCGATTCTTTCGTCGCACCCCGATGCGAAGTCGATCATGCTTGTTGGACACGAGCCTACGATGAGCATCACGATCGGTCGCGCCATCGGCAACGCCAGCATCGAGCTCAAGAAGGCAGCGCTCGCGGGAATCGATTTCGGCGACGGCGCCGCACCGTCGGGAACGCTGCTCTTCCTGATTCCGCCGAAGGTGCTGGTGGCGCTAGGCAAACGCTAGCGCCGTTATTCCGGGATTAGCGTTATACGGATCTGTCCTTACCTGCGCCAATCGGTACGACGAGCGAGCGCCGTACGGCGTACGCGAGAAGCGCGACCGCGGCAACCAAGCAGGTAACGAGTGCGAAGAGACCGGCTTCTGGACCAAAGCGCCCACCGGTCAATACCGTGGGGCCCTTAATTTGCGAAGTAAAGATGCTCGTCAAAAACTGATGGCCGGAGACTTGGCTTCCGTAGACCGGACCTTCGAAGAAGTTCCAAGCGAAATGGAGCGCGATCGGTGCCCAAAGGTTTCGCGTAACGACGAACGTCGCGCCGAGCAGCACGCCTGCTTCCAACGCAACGGCGAGCGAGGAGAACCACGTTGCACCGGGATTTGCGGCGTGCGCCAAACCAAAGAGCGTCGCGGAGATTGCGAGTGCAAGCCACGTGCCCGCCCACTCCTCGATCAAGCGAAAGAGTACGCCGCGAAAGAGCAGCTCTTCGATCGCGGCGTCTGCAAGCAAAAGGAGTGCCGCGAATCCGAGACTCGGTGAAAGCTGCGCCCCAACGATTTGGTACAACCCGCCGGCCGCCAGCTCGAGGACAACGAACGAGAATAAGACCGCCCCGAAGAGCAATCCGAAAACGACGTCGCGCAGTGCGCAGCTCGGATCGAGGCCGATTTGCGCCGCATTTTTGTTCACCGCGATACGCTCGACCGCGAGCATTGCAGCCAGCAGCAGCAGTGCGAGCAGCCAGTTTACGCCGATCGTCTCCCATATGGAGTATGGTGGATGCGCGGCGCGCACGATCGGCAGGCTAAGGCCGCCGAAGAGGAGCACGATGAGAACGAGTCGCGTGATCGGAAACGCAACGACGCGCTTCACAAATCGTACTCGATGGTCAGAGGAGCGTGGTCGCTGAAACGCGCTTCCTTATAGATCGAGGCGCGGCGCACTCTGCCGGCCAGTCCCGGCGTAATGATTTGATAGTCGATGCGCCAGCCGAGATTGCGTTCCCACGCACCGGGCCAGTTGGACCACCAAGTGTACTGTTTTGGCTCGGGATTGACCACCCGAAAAGCGTCGACCCAGCCGACTCGTTCGAGCAGCGTGTCCATCCAAGCCCGCTCTTCGGGCAGAAATCCGGTGACGTGCCGATTGCGCGCCGGGCTGTAGGTGTCCGCGTCTCTGTGTGCGACGTTGAAATCGCCGCAGACGATATGCTCGCGTCCGGAGCGGCGCAGCTGCGCGAGCATGGCGAGCAGCCGCTCGAGGAAGTTCATTTTGAACGCCTGGCGCACCGGGCCCGAGATGCCGGACGGTACGTAGAGTGACGAGACCGTAAACTCGCCGAAGTCTGCCTGGATAAAACGCCCTTCGGAATCAACATCGTCCCATCCCAGCAAACGGCGGACTTCGAGCGGCTCGCTTCGGGCATACAGGGCAACGCCGCTGTATCCGCGGCGCTTCGCATCGACGAAATAACCCGTGAAACCCGGCAACACGAAGGCGTCGGCCGGGAGCTGATGCTCCTGCGCGCGCGTCTCCTGCAAGCAAACGAAGTCGGACGCTTGCGTTCGCGCCCAATCGAAGAAACCGCGCCGTTCGGCCGAGCGGATCCCGTTGGCGTTGAGCGTGATCACGCGCACGCCAACGGCTTTAGCTCATTTCGCTCCCGCTACTGCTTTCCGACGATCGGCTCTTCGCTGACTTCCGCGCCGAAGAGGGCGGGATAAACGAGACCGGCGAGCCCCCCGCCGACCAGCGGCGCCAGCCAGAAGAGCCAAAGCTGTGAAAGCGCTTCGCCGCCGGCAAAGATGGCCGGGCCGGTGCTGCGCGCGGGGTTTACCGACGTGTTGTCGACAGGAATGCTGATGAGATGGATGAGCGTGAGCGCGAGGCCGATCGCGATGCCTGCGAATCCGACCGGTGCGCGCTTATCCGTCGCACCGAGAATCACCGTAATAAACGCAAACGTACAGACGATCTCAATAATCAGCGCCGACATCAACGGGTAGTTGCCAGGCGAGAGCGGGCCGTATCCGTTGCTGGCGAATTGTCCCGCGACCCATCCGGGTTTGCCGCTGGCAATGACGTAGAGTACGCCGGCGGCCGCAATCGCGCCGAGCACCTGCGCGATCCAGTACGGCAAGACGTCGCGCGTGGGAAATCGCTTCGCCAACCAGAGCCCGAACGTCACTGCCGGGTTGATGTGACATCCCGAGATCGGTCCGATCGTATATGCCATCGTGAGCAGCGTCAGACCGAATGCAAGCGCGACCCCGGCAAAGCCGATTCCGGTTTGCGGAAAGGTCGCAGCGAGCACGGCGCTTCCGCATCCGCCGAAGACGAGCCAAAATGTGCCGATGAACTCCGCGGAGACACGTCTGGAGAGAGCCATTACCACCATTCCTTTCCCGACGACGCGTAATGCCCGACAACGTTGGCTGCCGCTCGGTTGCGCGCCTGCTTTTCGTGTTATGATGAGCAGACTGCGAAAGGCGGTCTGTCGTGAGGACGCACACGTACGCAGCGAATGTGCACTGGGCTTCGCGCGCGGGGCAAGGAACGAGTTCGTATGCCGCTTATTCGCGCGATCACACGATTGGCGCAGACGGAAAACCGGACATCCTAGCGTCGAGCGACCCGGCATTTCGCGGCGACGGCGCGCGCTACAACCCTGAGGAACTTTTGGTCGCGAGCCTCTCGTCATGCCACATGCTCTGGTATTTGCATTTGTGCGCCGTCAACGGGATTACGGTCGTTAAGTATAGCGACCGCGCGTCCGGCGAAATGGAAGAGACCGGCGGCGCGGGACAGTTCGTGAGCGTCGAGCTCCGTCCCGTAGTAACGATCGTAGAGCAGATCCGCCGCACGCGCGCCTTGCGGCTGCATCACGATGCGCACGAGATGTGTTTCATCGCGCGATCCGTGAACTTTCCCGTCAACGTGCGGGCCACGATTGCCTAAGGAGCCCGAGCGCGAGCTGTTCGTCCTGGGTTTGCTGCGGCGGCAGGCGCATTCGCCGTATGCGGTCGATAAGATCTTGCGCGACCATCTGCCGCTCTACCGCCAGTTGCGGCGGGGGAACATTTATCAGCTCCTCGAGCGGCTTTACAACGATGGTTATCTAACACGGCGCACGGCCGCAGCGCAGCGGGGGCCGCGCGAATCAAAAACGGTCTATCGGCTCTCGAGCGCGGGTGACGCACGGTTTCGGGATCTCCTGCGCCGCGTCATCGCCGACGTGCAGTCAAGCGATACGGCGCTCGAAACGGCGTTTGTACTGCTCGGACAGTTGCCGCGCAGCGAAGCGCTCGCGCTCATGCTGGACCGAATGCGAGAAATCGAAGGACACGAGCGCCGTCTCAAACGCATTTTCGGGGATGCGAGCCGGCGCGGAGGCGCCGGCTA
>DASXGO010000097.1:0-8462 GCA_036489055.1 Candidatus Cybelea sp.
CGACGATCGAGCCCGTTCCCAGCTTCAGAATCTCGGCGATCGACATCGTACAGCTGCCCAGCATGACGCTCAAATTGAGCGGCACGTGGAGAACGAGATCCATGTTCTCAAGCTCGCGCATCGACTGCGACGGCATAACGGCCGTTTCGCACGCCGCAAGAACCGCGTACGATTCCCCGGCTGCCGGCCATCAAGACGCACGCCTCCAAGCGCGATTGAGGAACTACGACGACGTCACCGGGCCTCAGCCGGGTAACCGCGGCGACGTCGGTCAGCCCCAAGTCGAGCGATGCGCGAGCCGCTACCGTGACGCCGGCAAGAGCGGCGGCGTCCAGCCGCGTGCCGCGCTCGGGCGACGGATCGCGCGACAGCGCGATACCGATGCGCGACCCGACCGGATCCGTAACGAGCAGCTCAAAGTAGGTCACGAACCCGGCAATGCCGGTAATCCGCTCGACGAAATGGCTCTCCCGCGCGCCGGAGACCGTGCCGAGGTTCGCCGCAATTGCGTTCACCATTCGGTCGAGAACGTCGCTCTCGATCGGCGAAAGCCGGCGCTCGGGCTGCGGCGCAACCCGCGCTTCGCCAAAGAGCGTCGCCGCAAGGACGACCGCGTCCGGAGCGCGCAACACGACCGCCGCATCCGCGAGCGCTCCACGGACTTTATAAAGCCGCGCATCGCGCACCAGAGCGTGCCAAGCCTGTGGCGACGGAATGCACGGCTCGAAGAGCCGCATACCGACCGGTGCGCCGAGCAGTGCGCTCAAGGTTTCGCGGACGCCGTTCGCAACGACGCAGGCCGCGCTGATCGGAAGCGCCGACCGCATGTCGAACTTCGCCGCGCGCACGCGCTTACCGCCGATCCGCTCGGAACTCCCGCAGGCCGCGCCGAATCCAAGGGATTTCATTTCAATAGGTCCATCGCGGTCTTGCCGAGGTGGCCTTTAGCCGCTTCAGCAGCCTGCAGTGCGTCGAAGGCAAGATACGCTTCCTTCAATCGGACAAGGCTCTGGTCGACGTCGATCCGGCCGCGCTCGCGCCGCATGCGCTCCAATGACGGGAAGTTGTTTTCTTCGGGCGTGCCGATTTGTGGGGATACGTTCTCGGGCGGAGTGCAAAGGCTGCCGTCTTCAGTCGTAAGTCGCGTGCCGGCGGGGAAGCGGGCCAGCACGACCCTACCCACGACGACGCGCTGCAGCTCGCGAGTTCCGCTGCGCGGATCCAGATACTCGCGGCGATAGGCAAACGTTCCGTCGCGCTCGATCACGGGATCGCGCACTCGCCCAAGCGCATCGTCGATCGGATCTACGCGAAGCTCGACAAGTGCGTTGCTGCCGGTCTGCAGGCCGAACATCGGCCGGCCTTCGGCGTTAAGGAGTCTGCCGCCGCGAATCGCCAACGCGCCGTCGCGCGTATAGATTCGGCGCCCCTGGTCGGAGGTCACGAAATAGCAACCCTCCGGTGCGACGACCGCTAACGGATCGAGCGTGAAATCCGTGATTATGCTCGGCGACGCGACATCGTCGTGCGCCGGCACCGCTCCCGGCGTATACGCGCGACGCACGTCGGCGGCGCGTTCCGCGATGCGATCCAGCGCGCCGGTCAAATTGGGATTCAAGAACACGCACGACCTCCAAGCCTGCGCAGATCGAGTGCGATGCCGCGCGCGGCAAGTGCCGCCCGTGCCTGCGCTAACGCTTGCCCCACGTCAGCGCGCAACTCCGGGCGGCAGAGCGCGACCAGCATCGTCCCCGCCGGCGTCGTTTGGAGCACGACGTGAACGCGCGCATTGCCGCGTCCCAACGAAAAGGTCGCGCGCCTCGGCGTTGCTGCGGCGCCGAACGCGCGCTCGATGCCCGCTGCAAGCCGCGACTTTTGCGACCGCTGCAGCACCGCCAGTTCGTCGAGCGCCACGTGGCCGATCGCGCGCACGCTGCGCTGGGCCCGCAGATACGTTGTCGCGCCTGCGCCTTGCATCGACGGAAGGTTGCGGCATGCCGCGCACGCCATCGGCGATCGCCGTTGCACCTTGACCTCGCGGGACCGCCGCGCGGCATCGACGTGATGCAAGGCCGAATACCAGGCCTGCGAGAGCACGCGCCGATCGATCGCCTCGAGCGGCGCTGCCAAAATGCTGACCTCGAGCTCGTGCGTCATCATGTCACCGATCATGACAGCGATTGTTGAGCGCGCGCTCATCGTCGGATTACCGATTTGCTGCCAGGAGTTCGGCGATCGCTTCGAGCTCTCCGAGCGTCGTGGCGCTCGGCGCCGGCCGGCGATCTTGACGCACGAAGGCCTCGATGCGCTGCTCGGCGGCAACGGCAACGGCCGCGTCGCGCGCTACCGGCTCGATGCCGAGCGTGCGCGCATCGTCAAAACGATCGAGGATTGCCAGCGCCCGCCTGACGAGCGCTGCCGCTCGCCGGTGGCACGGTTGTGCGACTGCATCCATCGTACGGCTTGCACTTGCCGGAACGTCGACGGCGGGGAATCGGCCGGCTTCGGCGAGCCGCAACGCAAGCGCGATATGTCCGTCAAGCAGCGCGCGCGCGGCTTCGCTGACGGGATCGCGATCGTCACCGTCGTGGATAATGGTCGCGATAAGCGTGATCGAGCCGTCCGCAATCGCGCCGGCTACTTCCACCAGCTGGGCCAATTGCGCGAAGACGCTGGGAGGAAATCCTCCGCGACCGGCACTCTCTCCGGTCGCGACGGCGATTTCGCGCAAAGCCGCCGCGGTGCGCGCCAAACTATCGAGCAGCAGTAGAACGTGCAGTCCCCGCTCACGCAATGCAGCGGCTTGCGCGAACGCAACGCGTGCCGAGCGCAGCCGATCCGCCGCGGGGCGATCGCTCGTGGCGCAGACGATGGTCGCGCGATCGTTGCACCGGCCGATCCATTCGTTCGCCTCGCGCCCGCGTTCGCCGACGAGCGCGACGACGGCATCGGCCGCGCATCCGTCAACGATCGATTCAAGTAACGTACTCTTTCCCGCGCCGGGCGCCCCGAAGACGCCGATGCGCGCCCCCCGGCCGATCGTCAATAATCCGTCGATGACCCGGATTCCGGTCCAGAGCGGTGTTGCGATCGCCACGCGTTCGTTCGGACGCGGCGAACGCGGCTGCAACGGGACCATCCGGCCTCGCAGCGCCGGTCCGCCATCGAGCGGCAATCCGTCGCCGTCGATCGCACGCCCCAGCGCACACGTTCCTAATGCGAGCCGTTGCAGCGAACTCACGGCGCGTGTGCCGCAAGTACGGTTTCCAAACGCGCGCTCACTGAAGAGTCGATCGTCCCGCTCCGCAGCTCGACGCGGCAGTCACCCGGATCGAGCGCGGCGTCGGCAATCGTCGGAATTCCAAGCCGCGCGACGGCGTCGTTTTCGCTTGGATGGACGCGAATCGCCACGACGTGGTCGTGGGCGACGCGGTCGAGCTCCGCCGCAACGACTCGTACGATTGCAGCCGGCTCGAGCCGCAGTTCACGCGCGAGTACGTCCTCGGCGATCGCTCGCAAGAGCTGGGGCAGCGCGGCTTCCAAAGCGTCGCTCAAGGCTGCGCGAAAGCGCCGCGCTGCGCGTACTACGGTTTCGAGCTCTTCAGGAACCACGGGCGCCGGAGGTGGACGCGCGGGCGCTTGCGACGGCGAGTCGGGACCCGGAGGTGCCAGAAAGACGGCGAGCGGTACGAACGCTTCAGACATGCCGGTGCATGAGCTCCTGCGCATCCGGAACGAGCGCGCAGTGGCGCCGCTGCATGCGCTGCACGATCGCTTCACGCTCGTGCGGCGGATAGAGCTCCAAAACCGCGGTCGCCGTCGCGGCTGGAAGCGCGCTGATTATGGCCGCTGCGGCATGTGGAGGCTCTTGTTCGAGCATGCTACGAACGCGCGCCGGCGGAAAGCCCGCTGCTTCCCGTGACGCGCGATCGACGGCGCCGCGCTCGACCATCGCTTGAACGATGCCGGCCGCATGCGGCATTGCGATTCGCGCGCACGCGACCATTCCGATTGCGATGATAAGCGCGGGCGCAAGCGGAACGACTGCTCCGTAGAGCAGCCACCATCCGTCCCTTTGCGTCGGTTGCTCGCGCCGAAAGTCGACCTCTTCAACGCTGAGGGTATCACCGCGCCGCATATCGTAGCCCAGCGTCGCGCTCGCGAGTTCGCGGACCTTCGCGAGGTCGAGAGCGCGACTGCGATCGACGAAAACGGCAGCAGAGAGACGCCGCAGCCCGCCGGGCGGAACCTGCGCCAAGGATTCGCGCGCGCCGAACGGCGTGTGGCGGATCTCTCGCTGCGTCGTGCGTGACGGATCGTACTCCGCGCGGACGCGAACGATCGCCGCCCCCTCACCGAACGCCCCATCGAACGCCGTTTGCAGCGAATGCTGCAGATCGACTGCATCGTCGGCGGGCGCCGGCTGATCGCCGAGTGCGATGCCGCGATCGTCGAGTATCGTGACGCGGCCCGGTCGGAGTTCCGGTACGCTTGCCGCGACAAAGGCTCGAATACCCGCAATCGCTCCACGCGAAAGCCGTGCTCCAGCGTGCAGCCGAAGCCGCACGGACGCGGTCGCAGAGTGCGCACTCTCATCCGCGAATTGCGCGGCCTTAGCGGGCGCAACGATTACCCTAGCGTCTTCGATGCCGTCGACGCCGCGGAGGCCCGCTTCGATGTCACCGGCCAGGCCGGCACGCGTTTGCGCCTCGATGACCGCCTCGGGCGTCAGCACGCCGATCGTTGAAAGTGCCTCACCGGTGCTCGAGAGATGCGGATGCGGGACGCCGGCCAGCGACAACCGCAACAACAGGTCGTTGCGACGACCGGCGTCGACCACAATGTTTTCTGCCGTCGGCGTGAACGGCACGTTCCATGCTGCAAGCTGTTCTTGCACTTCCGCAAGCTGTTCGGAGTGCAGCGGCATTGGAAAGAGCGTGGTCCGCGGCGGATGCGCCGCGATCGTGACCGTGAGGGCTGCGGCCGCGACTACGAACGCGAGCGTCCCCGCTATGATCCGCGCGGCTCGCGGGAGCGCGTTCCAACGAGCGAGCAGCGCGGCGACGCTCATCAAACCTGCATGTTGAAGACGGATTGGAGAGCCTGTACGAGACGCGCAGCGGTAGCCGTCGCGACCGAGAGCGCGACGTCGGCTTGAGCCCGCTCGTAGATTGCGTCCTGTAACGTGCCGTGTCCGTAAGCGAACGCGTCCTCGGCGCGGGTTGCACCCATCAGGGCCGCCGCAACGCCATCGAGTGCTCTCGCAAAGAGATCGTCGTCGCGCGATCGCGCCGGTGCCGGCGGCGCATCGGGAACGAGAGGCTCGACGGTCATAGCCGCTCCAGATCGATCGTCTTCTCTGCCAAGCGTTTGCCGACGTCGAAAATCGACGCGTCTGACTCATACGCACGCGACGCGTTCATCACCGCGATCATCTCCGTGAGGATGTCGACGTTCGTACCACGCTCCGTGCGCGTACCTTCGAACTCAACCCTCGCTTCGTCGGCTGAATCCACGATTCGAAAGACCGGAATGCTACGCTCGTAGTCGCCGTCCGGACCTGCCGCTTCTGCGGCGGCGACGTTGCGGGCTGCAACGTCGAGCGCTGCCCGTTGAGCGTCCATGCCGGCCGCGGCCGCATCGAGCAGATCGAGCTTCATTTCGTTACGGACTTTATCTCTTCGAATCGTGCGCGCACCGCAGCCAAGAGCGCTTCGGTGAAGATCGCGGCGCGCGCCGTTCGTGCCATCGCTAAGTCCGCGGAGCGTTCGAGACCGTTGCCGGCGTTGGCGCGCGCGATATCCGCTTGCGCGTCATGCATTTGGCCGCGTGCGGTCATAAAAGCACCGTGTAAGGAAAGCCCAACGTCGAACATGGCGCGATGTTAGCAGCCGCATGTAAGCGGAATGCATACCGAGTGTTGTTGCGGTGTTATCTGAGAGCCTGATGAGCAAGCGGTTAGCAAGTGGTGATGTGCGGGTAAGAATCGTGTGAAACCCTTAAAGGCGGTCCGTGGCGTAGCGCTGGCTGGGCTATTATTTGGGCATACCTCAAGTATCAAGAAAGGCAGGAGCAAATGCGAATCAAACGATCGCTCTCCGCAATCATCGCAACTATCTTTATCGCTGCCGTGCCGCTGGCCGCGTCGGCGCAGGTCAGTGTCGGAATTGGCCTCGGCTTCAATATCGGAACGCCACCGCCGCCGATACCGAGTTATTATTCTGTACCGCCGGCACCGTATCCGAACTATCAGTGGCAACCCGGTTATTGGTCCTGGGGTCCGGCCGGATATTATTGGGTGCCGGGCACTTGGGTGGCACCGCCATCCGTTGGAATGTACTGGACGCCGGGTTACTGGGGTGCCGGCATTAACGGCGGCTACGCCTGGAACGCCGGATACTGGGGCCCGCAAGTCGGGTTCTACGGCGGCATTAACTATGGCTACGGCTATTACGGCACCGGCTTCGTCGGTGGGTATTGGTCGGGCGGCGCGTTCAACTACAACACGGCCGTGCTACCGGTGAATCGCACCGTGATCCACAACGTCTACATCAATAAGACCGTCATCAACAAGGGCCGCGTCTGTGGCGGCAACTGCCGCGCGAGCTTCAATGGTCCGCATGGCGGAATCAACGCGCGACCGACGCACGGCGAACTCGCAGCGCGCGACCGCGGCGTTCGTGAAACGTCCGCCCAGCGCCAGCACGAGCGCGAGGCCGCGCAAGATCGCGCACTGTACGCACGGGCGAATAGCGGACATCCGCCGGTAACTGCGGTGCAGAAGCCGATCAGCGATGCCAAGTCCCTACCGCACTACGAGGCCGTAAGGGACGGAGACCGTCAAGCCGCGCAAGCCGAGGTGCGGCACGGAACGACGCAAAGCGCGCCGCAACACAATGCGGTGGAAAGCGCGCCGCAACACAATGTGACGCAAAGCCATCCGCATAACAACCAACCGCCGCAGAGTACGCACGCTAACACACAAATGCACGCAAGTACGCATTCGAGTGGCAACAGCATGCGCGGCAACGGCGGAATGTACGGCGCCCATGAGGGCGGCAGCAGGTCGTCGCGCGGATCCGTGCAGGGTCACTCCGGGGGGAACGGACCCTCGGGCGGTAACGAAAAAAGCAAACCACCTCGGCGCTAAAACCGCCGGAACAGAAAAGAGCACCCGTAGAACGGGTGCTCTTCTTTTCAGAACTCAGAACTAACCGGCGAATCTCTGCTTTAGTTAGAGCTCGCTGGGTGGATTGTTCTTCTTGTGTTTTTTCCCGGATGCCGAAGCACCGCTGCTGGTGCCTCCTGAGCTTCCACCCTGCTTGTTCCCCCCGGTCTTTCCCTGATGCTGGTTGCCGTTGCCCTGACTGTTGTTGCCTTTAGTCTGGCCGTTGTGGTTGCCCTGATTTCCTTTGTTGTTTTTGCCGTTGTCCTGGCCGTTGTGGTTGCCCTGATTCCCTTTGTTATTCTTGCCGTTGTCCTGACCGTTGTGGTTGCCCTGATTCCCCTTGTTGTTCTTGCCGTTGTCCTGGCCGTTGTGGTTGCCCTGATTCTCTTTGTTATTCCCTTGATTCTTCTTGTTGTTGTTCGCTTGAGTTTCTTTCCGCTGGCGCGGCGCCTTATCGCGATCGGCTTTCGTAATCGGTTGGTAATCTTTGGGCTTGTTCTTGGCGCTGTACGGCTTCTGCGTCACCAGCGTTTTGGGCTTGCCGTGATTGACGGTGTACAGATTGTTGCGATCGCCTTCGGACTCCCGAATGTGCGCCTGCTGTGCAGGCGTCATGGGGATATGTTTGCCCTGCGCGTACTCGATTTGCTGGGGAGTAGGGCGCGTCTGAATGCCGCCCGGGCCGTTGTAGCTCGTAAAATTAGTCGGCGGGGCTTGAATCGCGCTCATGTTTGGGGTGAACGTGGATCCCGACCACTGTCCGCCGGTATATCCCGTTCCTGGATAACCGCCACCGTAGTCGACTCCGCCGTAGTAGCCTACCTGGTTACCCCAATATCCCGGGTTCCAGTTGTAGGCGCCGTTCTGTTGCCCCCAGTAACCCGGGGTCCACTGTGCGCCGGGTTGCGGCGGTTGCTCCCACGTGCCCGGGACGTACGAATAGCCGCCCTGGCCGTAGCCCCAGTAGCCCGGGGTGTACTGCTCGTTGGGCGCAGGCGCGGGCGGCGGCGCGACGCCGGTCGGCATCGGCGGCGGCGCCTGTTGAATTCCGAGGATCTGCTCGAGGGAGCTCAGGCTTCCGAGCGATCCCATCGAACCGAGCGAACCCAGACCCGGCACCTGCGCACGCGCCTGGAGCGGAAACGAGAAAATAAAAATAACTGCGATAAGCAGGTACGGAAATTTGAACATACGCATTGCCATGCTCCTTTGTGGCTTTTTTCCAGTCGAGTCTCGACTCAGAAAGCCCGAATGGAGGCCATAAACGCCCTGCGCTCATGGCCTCCAAGGCTCG
>DASXGO010000336.1:0-2166 GCA_036489055.1 Candidatus Cybelea sp.
TCCTACGCGAGAATGATGCTGGCGTGGGTCGAGGGTCTCCCGGATGCGATGGACGCGGTGCTCTCGGCGACCGACGTACGCGACCTACCTCAACTCCAAGCGCGCCGGCTCTTCGGCTCCTCGTGGGCTGCAGCACTGCGCGAAGATTACCACAAACAGCTCGCGCTGCTGCAAGAGGCGGTTGCGCTTTTGCAAACGCCGGCCGGCCACGACGTGACGTTGCTCGCGAGCGCGACTCGTTCGCTCGTACACCTCGTGCGTGAAGTCGCATCACCGGCGGCGTTTGAGTTTGCGGTTGCGGCGACGCAGTCGATTCCTTGGACGCTCGACCTCGAGCGCGAGCGCTTCCTGACGTTTCGTGGTCTCGCGTGGGCATACGCATTACGCGGATCGCACGAGACGGCGCTGCGGTATGCCTACCTCGCGCGCGATATCGCGCCATCGCCGATGTGGGTCACCGCCTGCTACGCCGATCACGCATATCTCGCGCGAATGGCGCGAGAAGACTCAAGCTCGAATGCCCTGCTGCGCCATGCGATATCCTGCGCCAAAGAGATCGAGTGGAACTCCTCGGGTGAAGAGCGCGTGGCGATCCTCAACTTGGCGGAGCTCGCCGCCGATCGAGATCCAGCGGACGCCGAGCGGCTTTTGGAAATTTACGACGCGATTCCGGTCGCGCTCGCTCCGCACTTGGCGCTTGCCCGCGATCGGCGCTTGCGGGCCATGGAAGAGTACGTACGCGGCACGTTGTTCGCGGCATCCGGTGATCGCTCGAACGCGACCGAGCTGTTGCAGAGCAGCTATTCGACGTTCGCGTCAATCGGATACGCGTGGCGTGCGGCCGCCGCGGCGCTCCGGCTCAATT
The DNA here is from genome assembly GCA_036489055.1 of Candidatus Cybelea sp. Classification (GTDB taxonomy): domain Bacteria; phylum Vulcanimicrobiota; class Vulcanimicrobiia; order Vulcanimicrobiales; family Vulcanimicrobiaceae; genus Cybelea. Next base: position 866 of record DASXGO010000336.1, read on the forward strand.
TGGTGACCGAACAAATTTCCTGGTTGCGACTTGCGGCCGAAGCGGTCCGGGCGTTTCCTGAAAGTTCGGTTGCCGGAGAGATACAAAAGAGGGCGGTGGGCGCCGGCGATCCGCGCGCCGCAAGCCTCACCCCGGCGCAGCTCCGCGTCTATCGTCTCATCTGCCAGGGTCTGCCGGATAAAGAAATCGCCGCGGCCCTGCGGTTATCGCCGGAAACGGTCAAGAATCACGCAGCCCGCGTGCGCGGCGCGTTCGGCGTCCGGTCGCGCGCGGCACTCATCGCTGCCGCTGCGCGCCACGCCGGCTAAGAGCAAGAGCGAGCCTGCCTCCAAGGACGACCGCAGCGTTTGCGGTAACCCGCAAAAACGCAGTTCGTTTCTTCAGGAGCATCAATGGAAATTAAGCCAACCTATCTCGGCACGATGATCGCCCTCGCCACGGTAGCCTTCGGATTGATTGCCGCGGGCGCATGGAACAAGTTCATCAGCGATCTCATCGCGCTCTTTCTCAAGCCCGGCAACGGAGTACTCGCAGAACTAATCTACGCGGTGCTCGTCACGATCTTAGCCGTCGTCGTTATCCAGTCACTTGCAAAGCTGGCACAGAAGGAAGAAAAGTTGGCTTCCAGTCTTCCTTTTGTAAAGAAACAAGAGTAGGCGCGGAGACGTCTTCCGCGATCGTTCAGGTTTTTTGCTTCGGTGGCTTTCCCGAGCGAATCTTAAAGGCGACCTCGGGACGGCGCTGCAGCGGTGGATAGATGTGCGCGCGCACTTCGAATCCTTTTTTCTCTAAGCCGAGGCGGTACGCGGCTTGCTGGATGCCGAACAAGATCGCAGCGTTGAGCGTCTCATCTGCCACACCCAGATCCATGAGCGTCTCGTGCCCCGGTTTCTTCGAAAGCAGCGTGAGCCGGACTTCGCCCGGCTCGCGCTGGGATTCGTGCTCCTCGTCCTCGGGATCGTGAAAGACGACGACGTGCCGGTCCTCATAAACCACTTCGTTGTCGCCGACGATCTTTTCCCACTCCTTCGAATCCTTCGGCCACACAGGCTCCGCGCCCAAAACGTCGGCTGGCGCAAGCGTTTTCTTTCTGCGGTCGGCGCTCATCTCGCGCACGCTTCACCGTCTGCACAAGGACGCCTGCCCGCGCCGTAGAGAAAAACGTATGCATGACGCAATGGATTTCCGAGCTCATCAGCGGACCCGAACAACGCCAATGGGAAAAGCCCGATCCGGAGCACACCTTTCGCGGACGCCTGGACGGCACGCGAGCAAAAGCCGATGAAGTCGTCTATGAAGAC
>DASXGO010000341.1:0-3666 GCA_036489055.1 Candidatus Cybelea sp.
GCGACGGTATTTTCGTGAGCGTTCACCGTGGCCGTCGCCGTTTTGCTGCCGCTGGTGAGCGTAACGATTTGAGCGCGCGTGTTAGCGTCGTCCACATCGGAATCAACGCCGGCGCTTTCGGCGATGCGCACGTGCCCAAGCGACAGCGAGATCCCCGCCAAAGTGCCGGGCGGGCACGCCGCGTGCATCGAGCTGAAACTAATGTTCGATGGTTGCACCGTGACGGTCGTCGGGCTGGCCGCGGCCCCAAGTGCGACGAACAGCGATAGGCCTGCCAACGGTCGGATATCCATCTTCATAGCGCGAGTGCGTTTACCGCATCGTGCCGGGGGCCCTGCTCCGAGGTTGCGAATGCTAAACGCCGTGCTTCAGGCACGTGAGGTTGAGGAAACGATTCGCCGGTGCGAGATTGCCGGTATAGGTCGCGGGCTGGCGGCGGCGCGGCGGCTAATGCCCGAAACCGGCGTCATCAGTATTGAGATTGGCGGCGGCCTGGCAGCATTTGCCGGGGTCGATTCGCCATTTTCGCAAGTGTACGGTATCGTTGGGCCGGTAGGCGCCGACGATGTCGCGACGATCACGGCATTCTACGAAACGCGCCAAGCGACGCCGCGCGTCTTCGTTTCTCCGCTCTCCGATGCGTCGCTCGCCCGTGAGCTCGCTGCCGTGGGCTACGCACCGTGCGAATACGAAAACGTCCTCGCGTCGGATTCCTTCGGTACTTATGCCGTATATGACGAACGAATCGGCATCGCATCGGATTTGGATGCGTGGGCCGTTGCTTCGACCCAGGCGTTCACCGGCCGGGATTCGCCGGGGCCGGCCGATTTGGCCGTTGCGAGAGTTCTCGCGCACTCCGAGGGCGTTTATCCGACGGAGGCTTTGGCTGACGGCACGATCGTCGCAACGGCAGCGATGGCTTTGGAGGATGGATGTGCCACTTTCTTTGCCGGATCGACGCTGCCCGCGTTTCGCGGCTGCGGCTGGCACACCGCACTGATTCGCGACCGAATCGCTCGCGCGCATGACGGCGGCGCGCGCTTGATGCGCGCGACGGCGCGTCCGCTCAGCGTTTCGGAGCGGCATTTCATTCGCTGCGGATTTCAAGTACTCTATACGCGCGCGCTTTGGGAACGCCGGTGATCGGCATTCGCCCAATTGAGGAGCGCGATCGTCCGTGGCTCGACCTGCTGCTGCGCGAGCATTGGGGCGGCGAGCCGGCGATCGTTCGCGGGATCGAACACCGCCTGCTCGACCTGCCGGCTTTGATTGCCCACGATCGCGAAGGCGTCGCCGTGTACGAGCCGGGTGCGGAATATCGAGTGCCTGAGCTGCTCTTGCTGCACGCGCTGCGCCGGAGCAGCGGCATCGGGACCGCGCTGATCGACGCGTTGATTGCCGTTCTGCGCGATGCTGGGCACGATCGGCTCTTGGTGACGACGTCGAACGACAATCTCGCCGCACTCGGCTTTTATCAACGGCGAGGATTCCGCTTGCATGCGATTCGATGCGGCGCCGTCGATGAAGCACGCGTGCGCAAACCGACGATTCCGCTCGTTGGATTCAACGGCATCGAACTGCACGACGAAATAGATCTGCTTTTGAAGTTTTGAATCGCGGCCAAGGAAGGGATCATCAGTCTAGGCAACTCAGGCTATTATAGATACATGACGCCGACGTAGCCAAGTGGTTTAAGGCAACGGATTTGTAATCCGTCTCCCAGTGATGGGAATCGTGGGTTCGAATCCCACCGTCGGCTCCATCCGTTCTTAGATTGCATGCAAGAAGTTAAACCGAAGTGGTTGCGTTCGGGGCTCGTTCTCGTCTGCGAGCGCTGCTTCAAAGAGCGTATCCCCGAAGAAGATCCCGAGATCGCGGAGCGGATCGGTGATTTTCATTTGCGCAACTGGCTCAAAGAGCGGCTCAAGGCCGAGGGCCGCTGGGGCGCGATTCGCGCGATCAGCACGAGCTGCATGGACGTCTGCGCGCGCGGCCGCGTGACGGTCTGCATCGAACCACAGGACGGCGAGCCGATGGTAATGGTCGTCGATCCCGTCAACGAGCGTGAGGACGTCTATCGTACTATCGTCGAAATGCTGACGTAAAATTTATTGAATATCGAGCTGAATGATCGCGATCGGCGGACTGCCGGTATTGTTTAAGACCGCCGTGAAGTCGCACTGGTCGGCGCCGCGGGTCTTGGCTTTAAACCAATAGAGTACGTGCATGTACTTTTTGGGATTTCCCCACGACCGATGCACCTTCGCCGAAAATTGCCCGCCATAGCGACAATAGTTCGGCTCGGTGAAATATCCGTCGACCGCCCAATACGATAGGACCGCTTCGGCGTGGCCCTTCGTCGGCAAACTCAAACGAGTCTTGTTCCAAAAGATGTTCCCGTGGCCGTGCGACGACGGCAACGCCCGGCTCACGCTTCGTGTCATTGTCGGCGACGTGAAGGGCGAGGATGCCATCGAACACCCCGCAAGCAGCGTGGCCGCGATCATTCCGAGAGCGTAACTGCGCATCGTAACCTCACGAGCTAAAGATGAAGAGCGTTCTGCTCTGTTGACTCCCGCCGGGGACCGGAGCACCGGCGGGAACGTAGAGTTTGTCGCCGACGACGGCGGCGCCGGTGCCGTGGCGACCTCCGGGCAACGGCGCGTACTCCGTCCAATGATTTGCCGCCGGGTCGTAGCCTTCATTCGTTCGGAAGGCCTCAGCCATGCCGCGCGCTTCTCCACCGATTGCAAAAATCGTGTCGTGATAGAGTGCCACGGCCATGCCGCTGCGCGCAGTGGGCATTGGCGCACCGGCGCTCCATGCGTTCGTGCGCGGATCGTAGATGTCGACCTCCGCAACGTTGTGCGCGGGCGTGTCGATGCGGCCGCCGACGGCATACAGCTTGCCGTCGAACGCCACGAGGCCCATGTGATCCCGCCCGACGGGCAGCGGGGCACGCCCGCGGTAACGATTGGCTGCCGGGTCGTAGACGAGGTGCGTACGAACGCTGTGCGCGTCGCGGCCGCCAACGAGATGGATTTCGTTGCCGAGTACCGCGACAGAAATGGAGCCGAGCGCTCGAGGAAGCGGCGCGATCGGCGTCCACGAGTCGGCGCCGGCATCGTAGACGTTAGCATCGGCGACCGCAGCGTCGTTCTGGTCGCTGAAGCCGCCGAACGCATACAGCTTGCCGCCAAAGGCGACGGCGCCGACGTGATTGAGCCCGCGCGGCAGCGATGCCACCGCGCGCCACGTGCGTGACGCCGGTTCGTACAGCTCGACCAGCGCTTGATCGACGTTGCCATCGGCGTAGCCGCCGATGACATAAAAGTCGTCGTTGAGCGTTGCAACCGCCACTTCACTGCGCGCGACGGGCAGCGAAGGTCCCGTGCTCCACGAACCTGAGGACGCTGCGACGGCCAGCAGCGCCGTCGCCAATACTAGGCGCCTTGCCACTCCGACGTTGTTAGCCACCCGTCGAGCCGGCCGGGCCGTTCGAGTTATTTTACGCCCCCTTGACGCGCTAAGCGCGCGAGACTACTGGAACTCGAACTCGGCCAGGTTCTTTTCGATCTTCCTCTTGACGCGCTGAAGCGCGTTGTCGATGGATTTTACGTGGCGGCCGAGATCGCGTGCCATCTCTTGATAGCTCTTGCCCTCGAG
>DASXGO010000107.1:0-2690 GCA_036489055.1 Candidatus Cybelea sp.
GCGTCATCCCGAGCGGAGTTTGCGTCATCCCGAGCGGAGTCGAGGGACGCCTCGGACGCGATAAGATTAGCTCGCCCAAGGCGCCGCGTGGCTCGCATCCCCACCATCGCAATTGCATTTATCGTGTCATCTTCCGCTGCGTCACCCCGAGCGGTAGCCTGTCCTGAGCGAGCGAAGCGAGTCGAAGGGAGGGGCGTGGCAACACAGAGCCCCGGCACTCCCGGATGAATCCCAACGCGCAACTTTCCGCGCTTGCGAATGCGCGCGATCGAACGATCCATCTCCGGCACGGTGCGCTGCTTCTCGGCGTCTGCTTCAGCCTCGCGTCCGACGTGCGCGACGGTCTTGCGATTGAACGCGTTCGGAATCTCGGGGTGCTCGCGCCGCAGGTCGCGGATGGCGCGGTCGACGATATTGAGGAGCGTCCGGCTCCCCAACGCCATCGCGACGGCAAAGTACTGCGGTGGCCCTTGCAACTCGGTGACGTAGAGCCCATCGCCTAAATACTGCCGCAGCGCGACGTCGTCGTCGAAAACCGCATCGATCTCGCCACGCCGCAGCGTCTCGACGGCGTCGCCCATCGAGTTGACGTAACGAATCGTCGCTGCGGGAAACCATCCGCCGACCATCGTCGCCGGCAGCGTATCCGCAACGACTGCGACGCGCCCGCGCCAGTCTTCCAAGCTTTCAGGCAACGCTGCCGCAGCGTGAAGCGCGACGAGGTGCGTGCGATAATAGGGCTCCGAAAAGAACGCGTGCTGGAGCCGCTCTTGCGTCATCGTCAACTGCGCGATCGTGCAGTCGACGCGCCCGCTCTCGACCGGCGACTGCGCAATTCGCGCCGCCTGCCGCTTCGCGTCTTCGGGCGACTGCAGGTGCGTAGCGTTTCGATCGATCCAACGCTGCAGCCAGCGCGGCAGACCCAGCACGAGCGGATTCGTCCCGACGCGCGCGTTCGGGCGAATGCGCCGAATCGCCGCGCGCGCCTTTGCATGCGCGCGGAAAAGGTTGGGAATGAGCGTGAGTACGTCGTCCATCTGCGCGTCGCCGCTTTCGTACGGCGGCTGGCCGGGCGGCATCGCGTAGGCTCGCATCCAGAATCCCTTGATCCAGCCGTAGACGAGCTGATTCGGCTCGTTGAGCGTGACGTAGTCGTCGATGAGATCGCCCAGCCGCTGCGCGACTTCGGTCGCGAACTGCTCGACGCGGCCGGGAAAGCCTGCATCGAGCGGCCCCGCGCCACTGCCGGCAGCCTGGACGTGAAGCGGCCACGTGTTGTGCACGAGCGTGACGACCACCGACATCCCGGCTCCGCGCATCGCCTGCAACACATCGCGATAATGCGCGAACGCCTCGTCGCTCCATGTGCCCGCCTCCGGTTCGAGCCGTGCCCACGAGAGCGACAGCCGGAAGACCGTGCAGCCTAACTGGCGCGCGAGCGAAACGTCCTCAGCGTAGCGATTCCAAAAATCGGTTGCTTTACCCCGCGCAACGAACCCGCGAACACGTTCCCAAACGTCGCGAATGTCGTCGTGACCGTCATATGCCTCGCATTGATGGTCGGCCGTCGCGACGCCGAATCGAAGATTGTGGTCCGGCATGCCGCTAAGCTACGACTGGTCTTCCAATAACGCCTCGACATCGCGTAAATCGCTCGGCCGCCCGCTCGCGCGTTTGTTCGTGATGTAGTCCGACTTGCCGATTAGGTAGACCGGCACGCCGCCGTATATCGAGGACTCTCGCCGATCCCATGCCTCCGCAAACTCTACCCCCGAGATATCGGTGAGGATGTCGACCCGCAGCGGTTCCATGCCGATTTGAAATACCGCATCAGCATCCATAAAGTCGCGATAGCTGAGGCTGCCGAGCGGTGCTCCAAAATGCGCTAAGGCGCGGTAGACTCTTTGCGCATTAACCTCCGCGCGATCGACCCAGATGTCGAGATCCTTCGTATATCGTGGGCGACCGTAATGCGCAAGCGCGAAGCCGCCGACGACGAGGTACCTAGCGTTTTCGGCGTTGAAAAGCGACAACAGTTCTCTGAAGTCGCCGCTGCTCCGCAGGGATTCCATGCGTATCCATCCAGACCACCGCTAAGTCCCACAGCATCGAGAGCTTTTGCGGCGATGTGAGTGAGCGCCACTCTGCGCGATCCAAACGTTCGGCCTCGCGGCGCTCGAGCTTCCGAAGCGTGACCTGGGGCGAGCGGCCGCGATCTGGCATATGACAGTAGCTTCGCGGCTCAAACGCGCTAATCCCGGCCTGCGTAAAATCTGTGCGGGCGGTTGCATTGAAAATCTCGAATGCCGCTCGATGCGATTTTCAGACAAAACCTGCATCGTCACCGGTGGCGGCTCGGGCATCGGGCGTGCCACGTGCCTACAGATGGCGAAGGAAGGCGGCCGCGTCGTCGTGGCCGATCTCGACCTCACTTCGGCGCAGGCCACCGCCGATGCGATCGCAGCGGCCGGCCGCACGGCGATCGCCGCGCAAGTCAACGTCGGCGACTCCGCCGCCGTGCAAGCGGTCGTGCAGACTGCTGCTGAGAAATATGGCGGCATCGACGTGATTGTTAACGATGCCGCGATGATGACGTTTACGCCGATCGTCGATATTGCCGAAGCCGACTTTTTCAAAGTGCTGACGGTCAACCTCGGCTCGGTCTTCTTCTTCGCGAAATACGGCGCGCC
>DASXGO010000394.1:0-2881 GCA_036489055.1 Candidatus Cybelea sp.
GGTGAGCTCGGACATGATAACCGGCCCGTCGAGCAGCACGCGCGCAAGTTCGAGCGGCTGCTTGGTCCCCGCGTCGACGACAACGATATCGATCTCGCCGCTATCCCCTTGCGCCGGAGCGCGCAACGTCACGATGGCGAAGAGCGCGAACAGAAGTACGGCCGCGGCAGCGCAACGACGTGTCGCCATGTAGCGGGAATTATAAAAAAGGCGCCCACCGGGCGCCTGAAACTACCCTGAGTACCTCTAAATTGTAATGGTGACGGCCGTGCCTTGACCGGGCGCGCTGTCGATCGCGATCTCCCCGCCGGCGCGCTCGACGGCGCGCTTCGCGATTGCAAGCCCTAGTCCGCTACCCGTGATTTCGCCTCGCCGGTCGCCGCGGTAGAATCGCTCGAACGCATGCAACCGCTCCGACTCCGACATCCCGGGCCCTTCATCGCGCACCGTAATCACTGCGTGACCGTTCGTGCGCGACGCGCTCAAATGAATCGGCGCGTCCGGAGCGTACTTGAGTGCGTTTTCAATCACGTTCCATACCGCTTCGCCGAGCTCGCCGCGGTCGGCGGAAATCGTTCGAACACCGTCCACGCTGTAGTCGATGGTGCGCCGATCGTCTAACCGGCGGGCTGCTTCGACTTGGCTGCGCAGCAGTTCGGCGAGGTCGACTTCCTCGAAATTCGGCGGCGCTTCCGAATCGAGGCGCGCCAATCGCATGAGGCGGTCGATCAATCCGCGCATGTGCTCTTTCTCGAGCGACATGGTCGCGAGAATCTGACGCGCGATCCGAGGCTCTTCGATTGCGCCGCGGCGCAGCACATCGATGTAGCCGGCGATGACGGTCAGCGGTGTGCGCAATTCGTGCGACGCGTCGGCAGCAAACTGCCGCATGCGCTCCTCCGCGTGGCGACGGTGATCCATTGCCGCGGCGACGCTGGCGGCGGCGTCGTTGAAGGCTGACGTCAGCGAGGCGATCTCGTCGCCGCCCGCCATCACGAACCGGCGCTGAGTGTAATCGCCCTCGGCCAGCGAGCGCAGCGAATCGCTGACCTCGTTGATCGGGCGTAACGACTGCTGAGCGAAGAGTCGGCCGACGAACCACGAGAGCAGAATCGCCCCGAACCCGATGGCGAGCACGATCCGCCAATACGGGATGAGCGACTCGAGTAAGAGCCCATACGTCGGAGGCCCGAATCCGATGTATCCGCCTTCGACCTCCGTTAACGAGAGCGGCTCGAGCGTTGTCGGGTCGGGCGGCAATGGGGGAAACGCGCGGCGGTGCCCGCGCATCGACGGCGGAATGAAGTGCTGCATGCCTCCGGCCGCGATCACGCCGGCTAGTGCCTTTGGCCGCAGCGTCTTATCGCCGGCCAGAAAGCGCCCTTTCAAATCGTAGACCGCCACGCGCAAGCCGACGCCGCCGAGCGCGGTGACGATTTCGGGCGCGGTTTGCGCCAGCGTCATCCCTTCGCGGCGGTATTGATCGACGAGTATGCGCGCTTCTTCGTGCTTCGCAATCATAACGTCGCCGGAAAACTGCCAAAGCTCGAAGACGAGCGCAATCGACGATGCGAGAATGACGATGACGACCGTCACGCCCAGAAGGGCTGCGTAGAGAGCCGCGAGTCGCGCCGCGAGCTTCATGTTACGGAATCTGCGTTACTGCGAAAGCCCATAACCGACGCCGCGGACCGTCCGGATAAATGAGCCCGGCTCCCCCGGGCGGTCGACTTTCGCACGCAGATACGAAATATAGGTTTCGACGATATTCGGGCCGCCCTCGAAATCGTGTCCCCAGACGATCTCGAGCAAGTGATCCTTGCTGAACACGCGGCGCGGCTCGCGCATGAAGACTTCCAGCAGGTCGAACTCGCGTTGGGTGAATTCCAGCGGATCCTTTGCGCGCCACGCTTCGCGCGTCGCCGGATTGATCGAAATGTCGCGCCAGCGCAGCACGTTCTCCTCGATCAGCTGCGGGCGACGCAGCTTGGCCTGGAGGCGAGCGATGAGCTCTTCGAAGACGAACGGCTTTACGAGGTAGTCATCGGCCCCCGAACTGAGCGAGCGCACCTTCTCCTCTGTGCCGCCCCTGGCTGTGAGCATGAGGATTGGCGCCTGGGTAATTTCGCGAAGGCGTGGGAGGAGCGTCACCCCGTCGATCTTCGGCATCATGATGTCGAGCACGATCAACTCCGGATCGAAAATCTTGACCAGCTCCAGCGCGGCCAGACCGTCAGTAGCGGTCCGAACCTCGTAGCCTTCGCGGGAGAGTCCCAGTTCTAACATCTCGCGCACCATACGGTCGTCGTCGATGACCGCAACGCGGGCGTTCGGCATATTGTGCATTTCTACGCTGCATCGTCGTTTGCCACCCTGAGAGGCAACTGTGCCGAAGGGCTAGGCCGCGCGAACAGGCGGCCGCCATCGTTCCAGCCGCTGTCCGGAAACCAGCGCGGCCTGGCCGATCGCGTCGAGCGGGTGCGCCACGATACCAAACCCCCGTTCGCGCAGCGCCGCGAGGGTAGCCTCGTCCGGTCGCCACCGAGCGAACAGGTGTATATTACGCGCGCCAGTCGCTTCCGCAAGCGTCAGCATGACGTCGGCCAGTTCGCACTGGCGCTGAGCGAGCAGTTTCCGTACGACCCCGGTACGAAACTGCGGACCGCTCCAGCCGGCCGCGACTATGAGGAGCCGCGACACATCGGTGAGCTGGCCGGCCTCGAAATCCACCAGCGCCGCCTGAACCTCGCCTGCCAGGCCCGGAACCATCTGGGCATGGAGCGTCGCGGCTGTAATCGAGCCCTCTGGCCCCGCCGTCAGGAGCGCCCCTGCCCCGATGAGATACTCGTCCATGCTGCGATTCTGGCAGGGATGAGTGCCA
>DASXGO010000411.1:0-8611 GCA_036489055.1 Candidatus Cybelea sp.
TCCAGGAGCCCGTCCCGATCGGCGAGGAGTTCGTCGAAATCACGTTTGCCGTCGTAGTTCACGGCAGTGTCGTGCCGAGAGGCGAGGACTCGATCCAAAAGAGCTCGTCACCTTGTGAGACCAGCTCCCCGTTGCCCGGAATGATGCGCGCGATGGTGCCCGCGTCGTCGCTCTGAATTTCGTTGAAGAGTTTCATCGCTTCGAGAACGCAGAGCACGTCGCCCGGCTGCACCCGGTCCCCCACCTCGACGTACGCAGCAGCGTCGGGCGAGGCCGAGCGATAAAAAACGCCCGTCAGCGGCGCGAAGACCTTCGTGACGTTCGCACCGGCAACCGGAGCCGCCGGCTCGCCCGCCGCAGCCATGGCGTGCGGTAGCGGTTCGCCCGCTTGCGACGGTTCCAAGCGCCGCGAGAGCTCGTAAATCGCATCGCCGAGCTTCACTTTAATCGCGTCGAGATCGTGCTCGTGCATGATCGCGAGGAGCTCGCGCAAGGTTTGCGTCTCCTCGGCATAACGGTCGTCCATCACGGTTTTCTCAAGCTCGCTTCGAGGAGTTCCGCGACGACTCTTGGTTCGCCAAGCGGCAGCCCTCGATCGCGACGCTCCTCCAGGTCGCGCAGGATCAGCTCACCGCGAGCCAGCTCGTCGCTTCCCACGATGAGGGCATAGCGCGCGCGATTCCGGTCGGCGAGCTTCAAGTGCGCGAGGAGCTTGCGATCGTTGAAGTCGACAAACGTCGGCTCCGGCAGCCGCCTGCGCAGCTCGGCGACGACCGGCAGGAGTACCGTCCGCGCCTGCGCGCCGAGCGCCACTACCTGGACGCCGCTCCGCGGCGCCTCGCTCCCGCCGCCCTGTGCCTCGAGGATCATCAAAAAGCGCTCTAAGCCGAGGGCAAAGCCGACGGCCGGCACCGCGGGGCCGCCGAGTGATTCGACCAATCCGTCGTAGCGGCCGCCGCCGCAGACGCTGCTTTGAGCACCAAGCACGCTCGACGTAATTTCGAAGACCGTGCGTTCGTAGTAGTCGAGTCCGCGCACGATGCGAGGATTGATGACGAACGGAATCTTGGCAAGTTGAAGGTACTCGACGACGGCGTCGAAGTGCTCGCGGCAACCCGCGCAGAGAAAGGATGCGGGAACGGGAGCGCTCGCGACGTACGGCGCGTCGCCGGGGTCCTTGCTGTCGAGAAGGCGCAGCGGATTGCGCTGCGCGCGCTCGCGCGATTCAGGGCTCATCGATTCGAGATGTGGGCGAAAGTGATCGAGCAGCGCTTGGCGATAGCGCGGCCGGCACGCCGCGTCGCCCAATGAGTTGAGATTAAGCGCCGCATCGGCGATTCCGTAGCTGCGCACGAGGTCCCACGCCAGCGAAACGACCTCGACGTCCGCCTCCGGACCGCTGAACCCGAAGCATTCGACGCCGAACTGATGTGATTGCCGATAGCGCCCCTTCTGGGGCCGTTCGTAACGGAAAATCGGTCCGATGTAATAGAGGCGCACCGGTCCGGAAGCAAAGAGATGGTGCTCGAGCGCGGCACGCACTACCGGCGCGGTCCATTCGGGACGTAGCGTGAGCGAACGTCCACCGCGATCGTCGAACGTATACATTTCCTTCGTGACGATGTCGGTCTGCTCGCCGACGCCGCGGACGAAGAGCTCGGTCGACTCAAAAAGGGGCGTCCGAATTTCGCCATAGCCATAGCGCTGCGCGAGCGCGCGGATTCGCATCTCCAGCTCGTTCCAACGCGCCGACTCGGGTGGAAAGATATCGGCGGTGCCGCGCGGTGCGCTCAGATTATCCGGCATGACTGACTTCACCCCTTCGCCTCCATGATGCGCTAGCCATTGCGCGCGCACGCGTGATTGTACCCGTCAACGTGCGCACGATTCTTTATGGAACTGCGGCGCTCGCGCTGACGATGCTAACGTCGCCTGACGGGATCCGTTCTGCACTGGCCGCATCGGCGAGCGCGCTGGTGGAGGCTGCGCCGTTTCTGTTTGCAAGCGCAGCACTCGCGCGGGCACTCAGACGACGACCGCGCGTTGCCGAATATTTTGGATGCGGCTGCGGCGCAGGTCCGTCGGCGCGCTCGCTTCCCGCGACGGCGCTAACGTGGCTGCTCTTCGGCCCGTACGTGGCACTCGCGCGATTCGGCGCGGCTTCGATCGCAGCGCGTATCCTATCTCGCACGGCGGCGCGCTGCGAGCAACACCGTGACGAGGATCTTCGAACGCTCGGCCAGCTCGCAGGCGTGGTTCCGGCTGCGCTCTTCGCAGGCGCTGCGACGCAGCTGGGTGCATTCTTCGATCCGGCGCATCTTACGGCGCTTCAAAGCATCTTCTGCGGTGCGCTGTTCGGTTTCATTGCGGCGCCGTGCGGTCTCGGTGCGGTTGCAGTTGCCGGCGCGCTGCGCGAGCGCGATCCTGCCGCCGCGGCTGGATTTCTTTGCGTCGCGGGGCTCGTCGACGTGCGCGCCTTATGCGCGCCGTCACGCAACCGAGCCGGTGCCGACGTCTTTGCGTATATCATGCTCGCAGCCGCACTCGGGATCGTCGCACTGCGACACGGCGGCGCGCTGGTGCATCCCGCCTTCGCCTTACCGATCGCGACCTGCGCGATCGCCGCGGCGTGCTTGGCGCTCTTCGCGCGGCGGCGACGCTGCGCGACGGTGCGATTCGCACCGGCCATCATGCTGGCCGGAGTACTGCTCGGCGCGCCGCCGCCGCGATACCATGCGACCGAAACGACGATGCGAGATCTCTTCGCCGGCGAACGCTTGAGCTTCACGGGGACGCTGGTACGCGCCGCGGGAACCAGCGCGATCGTGCGATATGCAATCACGTGCTGCCGCGCCGACGCGGCACCGATCGTAGTGCGACTGGACCGGCCGCCCGCATACGAGATCGGCACCTGGCTGCGCGTAGACGGCATCATGGAAGACCGCGGCGGCGCGATGCGCCTCGCAACGCAACGAATCCAGCGCGTTGACGCACCGAACGATCCGTTCCTCTATTGGTGATTTACGACAGCTTACGCGACCTGCGCGGCTCCAGCAGCTCGACCGGTATGCCGTTCGGGTCTTCGACGAACGCTATCGCGCGCGTTCCGCTCGGCGATTTGTAAACGTCCCGCAGGATCGTTACGCCGGATTCCTTGAGGCCGTCGACGTACGAGCTCAGATCGCCGTCAGCTTCGATCGCGAGATGCTCGTAGCGATTACCGAGCTGATATGGCGGATGCGCCTCGAGATCGTACACGAGCTCGATATACGCGTCCCAGTCGCGGCCGACGAACGCCATGTCGGCGTTGCCCGGATAGTGGTAAGGACCGTCGAGCAGTTTCAGGCCCAGCTTGCGCGTGTAGAAATCGATCGACTCGTCCATGTCGTTGACGAAAATCGAAGTATGGAGAAATCGCGGCATCGTGTTCCCTTCCCAAAATCTCAGTGCGCGAAGTAGCGGTAGTTCGAAAAGACCAATGCCGCTCGGTGGCGGTCCGCGGCAGCAATCACTTCATCGTCCCGGATAGATCCGCCGGGTGCGATGATCGCCGTACATCCGCTGGCAACCGCTGCCTCGAGCCCGTCGGCAAACGGAAAGAAGCCGTCGCTCGCGCAGGCCGCGCCCGCGGCGTTAGTCCCGGCGCGTTGACCCGCGATTTGTACGGCGCTGACGCGATTGGTCTGCCCGGCGCAAATGCCCCGTGTCGTCCCGCCTTTAACGATCACGATCCCGTTACTCTTCACGTGACGCACGACGTCCCACGCAAAGGCGAGATCGTGCCACTCTTGCGCGTCCGGCTTGCGCGCGCTGACGACGCGCCACTCCTCCGGTGGGGCATCGGGGTCGTCATCTTCGGCGAGCACGCCGCCTAGAGCGCTGCGCAACCGCAGCTCGTGCGCGAGCTCGTCGGGCAGCGTTGCGCCGAACTGCATGAGGCGCAACTGCTTCTTTGCGCGCAGCGTTACGAGCGCTTCGGCATCGAATCCGGGGGCGGCGACGATCTCCAAAAAGAAATCGCGCAGCTCGCGCGCCGCTGCGCCGTCGATCGGTGCGTCGGTTGCAACGATTCCACCGTATGCGGAGACCGGGTCCGCCAGCAGCGCTTCGCGGACCGCGACGGCAACGCCCGAGCGCTGCGCGACGCCGCACGGAACGGCATGTTTGACGACCGCCGCGCGCACGAAACGCCCACGGTCGCTGCCGAACTCGGCACCGAGCGGCGCGCGTGAGAGCAATCGCAGCGTTGCGTCGAGATCGAGCAAGTTGTTGTACGACAACGCTTTACCATGCAGCTGGTCCGGCAGCCGCTCGATGCGATCGATGTAAAAAGCCGCACGCTCCTGCGGATTCGTGCCGTACCGCAGGCGTTTGGCGAGGGGCAGCGTCAGCGCGAGCGCTCCCGGTAAGGCGCTCGGCAAGACTTCGCCGGCGGTCGCGAGATAGTGCGCGATCGCAACGTCGTACTCCGCAGTCCGCTCGAACGCGGCGACGGCCAACTGGCGGCGCAACGACTGCGTCACTTCACCCGATGCCACCGCCGCGCGGTACTCCGCATATTGCGACGGATGCGTCAGCACCGCGACGTGTTCGAAATTCTTTGCGGCGGCGCGCAGCAGGGCGACGCCGCCGATATCGATCTGCTCGATCGCTTCGCGCAGCGATGCGCCGCCGCGCGCGACCGTCGCTTCGAACGGATAGAGATTCACCGCAACGGTAACGATTTCGGGAATGGCGTACTTTTCGGCCTGAGCCTCGTGTTCGCGGTCCCCGCGGTCGTACAAAATGGCGCCGAAGACCTTCGGGTGCAGCGTCTTGACCCGGCCGCCGAAGAGAGCGGGGAAGCCGGTCAGCTCCTCGACGTCGCGCGCCTGCACGCCACGCTCGGCGAGGTACGCACGCGTCCCGCCGGTCGCGTAGATCCTGATGCCGCGTTCGGCCAAGGCGTGCGCTAATTCGGCGGCGCCGGCCTTGTCGGAGAGCGAGAACAGCGCCGCCTTCTGCCGTCCCGCAGATTCAGGCAAGCATTACCTCGGGTTCGCGCGTCAACTCCGCGGAGACGATCGCGCTCACACCCGCGTCTTGCGTCGTGACGCCGTAGATCCAGTCGGCGGTCTCCATCGTCTTTTTGTTGTGCGTGACAATGAGCATCTGCGACTCCGCGGCAAACTCCCGAACCATCGAAGAGAAGCGATCGATGTTAGCATCGTCGAGCGCTGCGTCGACTTCGTCGAGCAGATAGAATGGCGCCGGTTTGGTGGCGATCAGCGCAAAAATCAAGGCCGCCGCCGTCATTGCTCGTTCGCCGCCCGAGAGTGCCGCGAGCGGCATTTCCTTCTTTCCGGGCGGCCGCACGGCGATCTCGATTCCGGTCTCCGCCAGATTCTCGGGCTGGGTCTGCCACATCTTCGCCTCACCGCCGGCGAAGAGCCGCGCGTACATCGTCGTAAACGCCTCCGAAACCCGCGCGAACGTCTCGTTGAATTGCGTTTGCGTCTCTCGCTCGATTTCTCTGATCGACTCGAGCAGCGTTTCGCGCGCCTTTGCCAGATCGTCCATCTGCGAGCGCAGGAACTGCTCTCGTTCGGCCACCTCCGTGCGTTCTGATTCCGCGTTGAGGTTCACGTTGGCGGCAAGGCGTGCCAGCTCGTCGCGCAGTCGCGGAAGCTCGTCGACCACGGCGTCGGCCTCTTCGCGGTAGCGGCTCTCGACGTCGGCGCACTCGTCGGCGGTCGCCGGATTCTGTGCAAACTGCGAGACGAGCATGCCGAGCTCGGCCTCGACTTGAGCGAGACGCGTGCGGTGGCCCTCGCCGCCTGCGGCGGTATCGCGCTCCGCTTGTTCGGCGGCACGCTGCTCGCTCTCGATCTGGGTTTGCCGCGCCGCAAGCTCTTCGCGCTCTCTGCGTGCTCCTTCGAGTTGCCCGTCGAGCGCGTTGACGCCCGTGTGCAGCCCGTCGATGCGCGCGTGTGAGGTGCGGGTCTCCTCCATCAGGTCCGCGATTTGCGCGAGCATCTGCTCGCGCGCCAGCCCGCCGCGCTCGCTGTCCTGGTCCAGCATAGCGAGGCGCGCCCGCGCCGCATCGCGCTCGGCCGAAAGCGCGGCGGATCGTTCGCGCAGTTCCGTACCGCGCGTGCTGGTCGCGGAATGCCCGGCCTCGGCAGCTCCGATCTCCTCACGAACCCGAGCGAGCTCGCGCTCGAGGGCGAGGCGTTCTTCGTCGGTACGCGCCGATTGCGGCTCGTCGTGTTCGTATTCGCGTTCGAGCTCGCGGCTGCGCGCGGCCCGAGCGCGCAGCTCGCCGGCGATGCCGCGCGCCGCATTGAGCTCGGCACGCGCGCGCTCCACCTCTGCCGCAAGCGCGGCGGCTTCCGCGCGCAATCCGGCGAGCTGCGACTCGATCTGCGTCTGCTGCTCGCGCGCGGCATCACGGGCTGCGATTGCCGACTCCGCGCGCACGTGCGCCGCTTGCAGCGAGTGCTCCGCGTCTTCGAGCTTCGTGCGCATTCCATGCAGCGCGTCGCGCAGGCTCGCGGCCTGGAACCGCCGCGATAGAATCGACCGTTCGCGTACGAAACGGCCGCCGGTGATCGCCCCGCCGCCGGTGATCTGCTCGCCGTTGAGCGTGACGATCGTATCGCGCAGACCTTGCCCCCGAGTGAGCTCGATTCCGACGTCCAGCGTCGTCACGATCAGCACGTTGCCGACCAAAAAATTCACGATCCCGGCATAACGCGGTTCGCTGCGAACGAGCGTGTGCGCGTAGCCGAGAACGCCGGCTGCGCCGGCAAAGCGCTCGTCCAACTCCCGTCCCTCGCGCTTCGCGAGTGTATCGAGCGGCAGGAAAGTCGCACGTCCCGCTTCTTTCCGGTTCAAGAATTCGACGCAGTGCTCGGCGTCCTCCGACGTAGTCGTGACGACGTTGGAGAGTCGTGCACCGAACGCGACATCCATTGCGCGAGCATACCGCTCGTCGGTCGTGATGAGGTTCGAGACGATGCCTTCGATGCCGCCAAGCTCGCCGCGGTGCCATGCCTCGACGACCGCGCGCGTGCCGGGAACGTGGCCCTCGAGCGAGTTCTCCAGCTCTTCGATCGTGTGCAAACGAGACTCTGCGGCGCGAACTTCGACCGAATGATCGCGATGTGCCGCGAGCGCCTGTGCGACGTGGCTTTGGGCGAGCGCCGCCTCACGCTCCGCGTCTTCCGCACGTCCGCGGGCTTCGAGCAGCGATTCTTCGCCGTGTTCCAGGCGGCGCTTTGCTTCGCTCAAACGGTACTGCGCGCCGCCGGCGACGATCTCGACCTGCTCGGCGCGTTCCCGCGCGCTGCGTTCTTCTATTTCGAGCCGATCGGCCTCGGCACGCAAATTTTCGGAATGGAAGCGGCGTTCCGTGCGGCGCGCGGCCGTTTCCGCGGCGTGCGTCTCGACTTCGCGAAGCCGCGTGAAAATGTGTTCCAGATTGGCACGCGCGTCCGCGAGCGCCGCGGCGGCGGCAAGCTCTCGCTCGCGGGAAGCTTCGATCTCCTGGCCGAGCGGCACGAGACGCTCGTCGAGCCCGGCGATCGCGGCGGCCAGCGAGGCGCGCTCGTTGCTCGCCCGCTCCACATCTTGCGACGTTTGCGACGATTGCCGCTCGAGCGCCTCACGTCGCGCAAGCGCACCGGCGTACTGCGCCTCGAGCGCGGCAACCTCGCCTCGTTTGTCTTGCGTTTGCGAGCGAAGCTCTTCGAGTTGAAGCTCGCTTCGGTAGAGTGAGGTGCGAACGCGCCCGAGTTCCTCGGTGAGCGCAGCGGCTTTGGCCGCCGCTTCACTGCGCAGCTCTTCGTCTTTCGTGATTGCCTGGCGAAGCGTCTCGCACTCCGTACGGCGCGTCGAACTCGCACGCAGGTAGCCGAGGATTTCGAGGTCTCGAACGCGGGTGCTCACGCGCCGATACCGGCGCGCACGGCGCATTTGCGTCTCCAGCTCGGGAATTCGGCGCTCGAGCTCAGCGATCAAATCGCTGATGCGAATCGCGTTCTGTTCGGTGCGATCGAGCCGCCGCATCGACTCGTGCTTGCGCGACAAGAACTTGCCGATGCCCGCCGTTTCTTCGAAGAGCGCGCGGCGTTCCACCGGCTTGCTCGTGAGAATCGCATCGATCTGGCCCTGCGAAACGAGCGCGTACGAGCCGGGCCCCAACCCGGTGCCCATCAGCAGATCGAGAATGTCGCGCAACCGGACCTGCGTGCGATTGATGAAGTACTCACTCTCTCCGACGCGATAGGCCCGGCGCGTGATCTCGACTTCGGTGAATTCGATCGGAAGCGAACGATCCGTGTTATCGAACAGGATTGAGACCTCGGCCATTCCGAGCGGCTTACGCGCTTCGTTTCCCGAGAAAATCACGTCCTCGAGCGAGCGCCCGCGCAAACTTGTGCTCGACGTCTCGCCCAAGCCCCAGCGAAAAGCATCAACCAGATTCGATTTCCCCGATCCGTTCGGACCGACGATTGCCGTGACGCCGTCGCCGATCTCGACGACCGTGGGATCTGCGAACGTCTTGAAGCCGAACGTCCGAATACGCCGGAGCTTCATCGCGCGGCCGCCGGTTTATTGTCGGCAAGCG
>DASXGO010000430.1:0-2668 GCA_036489055.1 Candidatus Cybelea sp.
GGCCAGGTGATCGCTTCACGACCCGTGTATAGCGCGATGATCGTGGGCTTCCGCGTCAACAACCGAGCGCGTTCAGGAAGGTCCTTTTCGATATCTGCAAACAGCTCTCGGCTTTGTCGTGCTTCGACCGAGAACGGGATCTCGCCGAACGTCATCGACGCGTACTGGATCGCGTAGATGGCGGCAACCGTACCGCAAACGGCTAGATTGAGGGCTCTCCTTCTGAAAGGGGTCTCGAGGGCCTTCCCGAATGTCTCGACTCCCTCTGCAAAATATAGAAACAGAAGCGGCCAGATGGGCAGCGAATAGCGGGAAGGGGCAACCAGCGGGTAGACCATCAGGAAACCGACATAGCTGATCGAGAAGGCCTCCAATACCGAGAAGCGCCGGCGCGTTTGCGCGACGAAGCCGACCAACGTCAGCGATGCCACTCCTATGAGCACGGAGATGCCGATTCCCCGATGGACAACCGCTGCCTTGCCGAGCAGTGACGCAGCCACACGAAAGTATTGTCGGGTCGACTCGAGAAACTCGTGAGCCGAGAAGTGAGAAAAAAAGCCGAAATAGGTTCCAATATCCGCGGGAAGAGCGAGCTGTGCCGGCAAGAGGATCGCGGCGCCAAGACACAGGGCAACGTTCTCCGGTGCAACGAGCCGCCGGCGATGGACCACGGATACGGCGACGGCGGCGGGGAACAGCAACCCGCCGATGGGTCGTGTGAGACAAGCGGCCGCCACCGCCGCAGCAGTCACGGCGACCAGCGGCGCCAGACTTCGAGGCGGGCGGCCTCCTTCCACGCTCAACCGCCTCAACAGGTGTAGCGCCCCATAGCAGAAGAACATGAACGGGAATTCGGACGACGGCGAGTTTTCGAAGTCGAGAATGTACGGGTGCAACCCCAAAGCCGCGGTGACCGCCAGCGCGCTAAGCGGCGACAGGACGCTCAGAGAAATTCGATGAAACACAAACAGGAAAAGGACGAACGTCGCGATGCAAACGATTTTTATCGCAGCCAGATTGATGCCTAGGACGGCATACACAGGCGCGATCAAGAGAGGCAAGCCGGGAGGATATGCCGCCGGGTGGATGGCGTTTGCCGCATTGAAGAGATACGGCGTCTGACCGTACGGCAGAGAGAGAACGATATTGCGCGCGTTCATGACGTACAGCGCGAAATCGCCGTCCCATTCTTGGCCGCTACGCAGCGCGATGATGAGCGCCGCAGCCACGCCTAGAATCACGACAGCCGGCACGAATGTGCCTTCCGAGAACGGCCGCTGCTGCAACAGTCTCTGCCGCTTCATTCTTGTTCTTATCGCGACCGGTGTCGCTAACGTCTTATAGCACCGAATCGAGCGGCGAAATATCTCGCGAACGGTTCCTTTACATAATCGACTCGGCCGATCCGTCAGTGCGTGAGCGCGTAGATCGCGAAGTTCACGCCGAGCTCGACCGCCAGGTGCGCGGCGTCGGCCGGATAGCGCGGCTCGTCTTGCCACTGCCAGCCGTCGCCGATGTCGTTGTTGTAGCTGATCATCACCATCACGCGGCCGTCGTCGTCGAGAATCGCGCGCCAGTGCGGCTGCGCGCCGTCGTTCCTGTACCCGCGGGGGAGGTGTTGCAGCGTCGGGATTTGCGGCCGGTCGTTCAAATCGTAGACGAGGTGGAAGATCGGATGGTCGTCGGGCAGATCGACGATCGGCCGGTCGGGGAACACGCGTTCCAAGCCTTCGACGAACCCTTCCCATTCGGGCGTGCCGTAAAAGCTGTCGCAGAGCAGAAATCCGCCGCGCAGCAGGTACTCGCGCAACTTCGCGGCTTGCGCATCCGTGAGGTCCCAGGCGCCCACCAAGCCGGAAATCAAGAACGGCCAATAGTACGGGTCGATGCCGTCGTCGAGGTTCACGGGCTGCTCGACCGCCCGCACGTCCATTCGCGTGAGCCGCGACAGCAGACGCGCGAGCGTGCGGTCGGCCTCGGGATAGTCGACCGTCCACGCCGTGCCGCCGCGCAGCCAATCGCCATAGCCCCCGCCGAGCACGTAGCGGCTGCGGGACTGGGGATACATGAGCCGGCCCACGACGAATTCCGCGCGCTCTTGGTGATTCCATTCGAACGGCGGCGACCAGCCGTGCTCGATGCTCGGATATTCGCGGTACGGCTGCTGCGCGCAGACGACGCCGGCCGCGAGCAGCACGGACAGCACGACGAGGACTGCCATTCCGATCGTGGACATGCGGTGACGGCGTCGGCCGGCGGAGCGCCTCGGCCTACGCCGATCTTGCCACAGCGAGAGCTCAGAGCGCCGCGATCGCGCGGATCGACGTGAGCTCGTCGAAGTCGTGATGCGTCTCGGTCTGAAGACGCTGGATCGGCACGGCCTGCACGCGCCAGATGTCGCCGCAATACTCGCGGATCGTGCGGTCGGAAGAGAACTTGCCCGTCCGCGCCACATTCAGGATCGACATGCGCGTCCACAGCGAGCGATCGCAGAACGTCGCGCCGACGCGGCGCTGACACTGCGCGTACGCCGCGAAGTCGGCGAATACGAAGTACGGGTCGTAGCTCAGCAAGCCATAGAGCAGCGGCTCGAACAGCTCCGGGTCGCCCCGCGAGAAGAAGCCGCCGCGCACGAGCTCGATCGCGCTCTCAAGCTCCGGTTCGTTCG
>DASXGO010000178.1:0-10904 GCA_036489055.1 Candidatus Cybelea sp.
CGGCACAGACGTTCTTGGCGCTCGATCGCGCGCAATCGATCGAGGCTGCGCGTTCGGCGCTCGCGTCCTATCCCGGACCGACGCAAAACTTTGCGCTGGCCGACACGAGCGGCCGCGTCGCGTACCAACTCGCGGGTCTCATTCCCAACGATCCCGTTCGTGCGCGGTGGTTTCATCCCGCAACCGACCTCGGACGACGATACCCGAATTTTGCGTTCGCGCAGCTTCCGAGCATGGCGCCATCGCGCAATGGCGTCGTTTGGACCGCGAACAACAAAGTCTACGGCCGCGCGTATTCGTTCTCGCTGAGCCCGCAGTTCACGCCGCCGTATCGCGCCTATCGCATCGCGCAGCTTCTGCGGCGTCGCCGGCGTTACGACGTCGATTACTTTGGCCAGATGCAGATGGATACGCTCTCCTTGCCGGAGAGCGAACTGGCGCATGCGCTGGCGCCGGCACTGCGCGCGCGCGACGCGGGCCTCGCCGGCGCGCTCTCGGCGTGGAACGGCGCATTTGATGGTGACTCGACCACGGCGACGGTCGTGGCAGGAATTCGCTTACAGCTAACCGGCCGGCATAACGGACGCATGCCGACGGCGCTGAACTCAGCCGACGTGCACCACACCCTACCGTCCACCGTTGCACTGCCTTCTCCGGCGCCGTGGCGCGTTGCGGGAGCCGTTCCGGTGCTGCACGCGCTTTCGAGGCTGGGCTTCAACTTTTTGAACGGCGTGGAGCTGCCGGGAAACGGCGACGCGTTCACGGTGCACGTGCAGACACCCGGATACACGCAGAGCTTCCGCGCCGTGTGGGATGTCGGAAACTGGGACGCCGGCGGCATCACGCTGCCGCAGGGCGAGTCCGGCGAGCCCGGGTCCGGCCACTACACGGATCAAGCCGGCGCGTGGATCGCGGGCCATCTCTGGCCGTTGCCCTTTAGCGACGCCGCGGTGCAGCGTGCTGCGGAGTCTCGCGAGACGCTCGTGCCTTAGGGCAACCTCGCTACGGAGAAACGTTGAATGGGCGCGTGCTGAACGTGACGCCGTCGATCATTGCGTGATTGCCGCCGCGAATGAAGCCGCTAATGATTTTCGTCGGTTGGCCGCCGGCAGGATAGTTATACAGGAAGATCTCCATCGGGCGCTTATTGTACGACGCGCTCGGCACCGCGATCGTTCCGTTCTCGATCCACGACTGGGTCGCGCGGTATCCGATGCCCTCGAAACGGGTGCGTCCAACGACCTGCGCCGTCGATCCCGAAATCGCAACGCGGTAGATGGTGGGGAACTCGCGAGTTTCGATCGCGAGGTTCTCACCGTCCCATTGGATTTGCGCGGCGTACTTGATCTGCCTCTTTAGCGAAATGCCGATGAACTTGTGAGCGCCTTTGGGCAGTTCGGCAAGGCCGAATCGCGTGCCGTTGTACCCGTCGACAAAAAGATTGCCCTTATCGTTGTAAGCGCAGTACAGCAGCGAACTCAAGCTGGCAACGTGGTAGCGCAGTCGGGGGCCATGGTTTCGTAGGACGATCACCTCGTCACCGCAGCCGCGTATGCAGAAGACTACTAGCGCGAGATCTTGGGTTTTCGGACTCACCGAACAGGAGTAAACGCTTCCGGCATCCAGTTTGTAGGTTTCGACCGGCTCGCTTCCACCGTGCGCGTATTTCGCAACGCTTCGAACCTGCGTCACGAAAACGTTGCCCAGCCGGTCGGAGCAGACCGAATAGCCCGTCGTCGCGATTTCGTGCACCAGCTTTCCGCGCGGATACGTAAAGACGAACGAGGATTCGTCGCCGACCGCATAGATCAGCGTGCCCTTCGATTCGTTGGGCGCCTGCTCGAGAGGCACGTGCGCCGGCGGCGCTAGAGCAGCGGGAACTACGCGCACCGCTTGCGAGCCGCCGCAGCCTGCCGGCACGGCGGCTGCGACGAACGCGCAGAGCGCGCTTCGCAACAATCTCGAGATGCTCGCCATTTGCCAGGGCGTTCTTCGCGCATTTCGGCGGCTACCTGCAGCCCGGTCGCTCTGCCGGCTGACAATGGCGGCCGCCGCGCGGCGCGAATCATCCCGTTTGTGATCCCCGCCATCCGTAAGGTCAGGTCCATCGAAGAGTTCCGCCAGCTTCGCGATCTTTTCGAGCAGTACGAGGCGGACTTGCCCGCGAGCCTTCGCCACGGCGACGTGCCCGAGGTCGAGGAGCTCATGCAGATCTTCTCCGGACGAAACGCCGCCTTTTTGGCAAGGATCGCCGGGGACGACGTTGGTTGCGCGGCGGTGCGAGCATTCGATCCCGATACCGCGCAACTGCGGCATGTCTTTGTGGCGCCGCGGCGACGTGGTCTTGGTTCGGCCCGATCGCTGACGGCAACCGCGATCGAATTTGCGAGGCAACGCGGATACGCGCGCATCGTGCTCGATACCAATAAAGCTCAGCTGCAGCCGGCGTATTTGCTCTACCGGTCGCTCGGATTCCAAGAGTGCGAGCCGTTCGCGCCGGTGACGTACGAATGCCCGACGTTCATGGAGCTGCGGCTGGATTAGCCGACGATCGGATTTGAACCGATAACCTATCGCTTACGAAGCGATTGCTCTACCGTTGAGCTACGTCGGCCCTTGCGTCCCTCGACGAAGTCTATCCCGAGCGGAGTCGAGCGGCCCCTGCTTCCGCGGCCGCGCCGGAAGCCCTTTTTGAGTACGCTTTGATGGCAGGGCACGGGCGTTCGCGCAATGATTGAGGATATGATAAAGAGCTTTTCGTTGGTCGCTCTCTTGACTCTCGTCGCCCTCGCCGCACCGGTGCTCGCGGACGAAGAGCCGACCGATCGCGGGCCGATGACCGCTTCGGAGCAGGCTTTCGCAAGCACCATGGCCGCCGACCTAATGGCACGGTTTCCGACTGCCGCGGATGCCGAGAAAGCCGGGTACGTGCGATACACCTCGGAAGATGACACCGGCGCGATTAGCTACGCCAACTTGCAGTGGCAGTCGAACGATATTCGTCATCCCAGCCAGCTTTGGTACGATAAGAACGGCCGTCTCCTCGGTGCCGATTTCTCCGTATTGGTTAGCACGAGCCCGAAGCGTCCGCAGTTATGGGGCGTCGATCCCGGACGGTGGTCGGAGTTCAACGGACATATCCATTGGGTCAGCAAGGATGCCGCGACGGGCGCGATCGTTTACGACGGCTGGATGTGGGACAAGAACTTCGCAGCGGGCGGGGGCGATCCGCAACATCCGAACGCAACGATGCTCGTTGCCATGAAGAAAGTTCCGGCAGCGAACGACGTCGTTACGGTCTTTCACTTCCCCGCAATTTGGGATCTAATCGTTTGGGTGAAACCAAATCCAAACGGCGCGTTCGCTTGGAAGAATCCCTCCGTAAAACCGTAAGCGGAAGGTCACCCTTCGACTCCGCGCGCAGCGCGCGCTGCGCTCCGGATGACACCAACGGAAGCGACAACGCGATGCGCTAAATGTGATCGTCCGCGTCGTGGAAGGTGCGGCGCGTTCCCGATTCGTCCAGCTCCAAGTCGTCGAGAAAATAGTAGACGATCTTACGGTCCTCGAAGCCGACTTTCGCAAGCGATCGGCCGCCGATCTCGACGACCTCGTGAACTCGTCCGGTCCGGCCCGCGTATTCGTAGTTCACGGCGGCGTAGTTTGGATCGCCGGCTTTCGGATGCGGCGTCGCCTTGACCCCGCGCAACGGCGTGCGATGACGGTGCATGCGGCGAGGTTCGACGCAGCCGGGTGCGAAGCTTGGCTCATGATCATCGAGTATCGAGGCAAGCGTCCGAGAGTCGATCCGTCGGCGTTCGTCGCACCGACCGCCATCCTCATCGGTGACGTCGAAGTTGGGCCGGAATCGAGCATTTGGTTCGGTGCGGTGCTGCGCGGAGACAACGGACCGATCCGCGTCGGCGCGCGCACGTCGATTCAGGATAATGCCGTCGTGCACGTCAGCGAAGGCGCTGAGACGATCGTGGGCGACGACGTAACGGTCGGACATTGCGCCGTGATGGAGGACTGCCGCATCGCGCCGCACGCCCTTATCGGAAGCAATGCCACCCTTCTCAACGGTTGCACGATCGGTGAAGGCGCCCTCGTGGCAGCCGGGAGCGTGGTCGGGCAAGGTGCCGAGATCCCAGCGCGCGTCGTCGCCGCCGGCGCGCCGGCGAAAGTCAAGAAGTCAATCGACGGCGAGGCAGCCGTATGGATCGAAGCCTCTGCCGGCGAGTACGTCAAACTCTCGCGCACGTACATGGCGCAAACCATCGGTTTGGTTGAAGATCAGGAAGTCTTTCGCTGATCGCACTAATGAGGATGCATGCTCGTCCAGAGCAGAATCGCATTGAGCGTAAGGATCGTCGCGGCAGCCGCAAAGGATAGGAGCGTCAACCAACGCCCGTTGGCCATCGGACCCATCGTATCTTTACGGCGCGTCAAGAGCACCAGCGCAATCACCGGCACCGGCAAGACGAAACTCAAAACTACCTGACTGACGATCAGCGTCTGGGTAACGTTCGCTCCTAGTGCGACCACCGCGATTGCCGGCAGCATCGTGATAAGGCGTCGCACCCAAAGCGGTACGCTAAAGCCGACGAAACTCTGCATGATCACTTGGCCGGCCATCGTCCCGACGACCGAGCTGGAGATTCCGGACGCCATGAGCGCGATGAGAAAGACGACGGCAGCCAGATTGCCGAGCAGCGGCGTGAGCGTACGATACGCGGTGGTGATATCGGCGACTTCCGCGTGTCCGGTCGAGTGAAAGACGGCTGCTGCCATGTACATCATGGCGCAGTTCACGAAGCCGGCAATCGTCAAAGCGATCACCACGTCGGCGTACGAGAAGCGCACGATCGAGGCAAGCTGTCGCCGATCGCGCGGTACGATGCGCTCTTGCGTCAGCGCCGAGTGCAGGTAGATTGCGTGCGGCATGACCGTGGCGCCGACGATGCCGACCGCAAGGAAGACACTCGACGGCCCGCCGAGCCAAGGAACGACCGCGTGGTAGGCGACTTCGTGCCAGTTGGGCTTGGCCAGCAGCGTTTCGCCGATATAGCAAACCGCGATGACGCCGACGAGCGATCCGATCAGCGTCTCCATCGCGCGGAAACCGTAGCGATGCAGCGCCAAAATCGCGTACGTCAGGACGCCGGTGAGAATCGCACCGGCGATCATCGGTATGTGGAAGAGCAGATAGAACGCGACGATCGGGCCAAGAAACTCCGCGAGATCGGTGGCCATCGCACCAACCTCGCTGACGATCCACATGCCGACCGCCAAACGCGGCGCGTGCTCGCGCGAGAGCTCGGCGAGATTCTTGCCGGTCGCGATGCCGAGCTTCGCAGAGAGGCCTTGAAAGAGCATGGCCATGAGATTGGCGAGCACCACGACCCAAAGTAACCGGTAACCGAAAGCCGCGCCGCCCTGGATGTTGGTCGCGAAGTTTCCGGGATCCATATATGCAACCGACGCAACGAACGCCGGACCAGTGAACGGCAGCAGCGCTCGCCAGCCGCGCCGATTCCCCGCAAGGGCTTCCTGCGCGGCCGCGACGACGCGCGGGCTGCTCTTTCCCAGACCGTAGCTACGTTCCAATGCGCACCATGGCAGCGTGCACGCGACGCAGCGTAACCGCCCGTTTTCCTAGGCGAACGACGACGCGCGCGCCGTCCGTCCGTTGCACCACGAGCCGCGCTCCCGGCAGCAGCCCGCAGCGGGCGAGCAGGGCAACGGCCGCATCGTCACGGTCGTCCAAGCTCACGACGCTCGCACGATCGCCGGCGCGCAAATCTGCCAACGCCGGCAGCGGCCCGTGCGCATGGAGATCGTCGCCATACGGAATCGGATGGCCGTGCGGATCATGGGACGGCCGGCCCAAGAGCGCCGCGATGCGGATCGCGACGTCGTCCGAGATGACGTGCTCGACTCGCTCCGCTTCGGCGTGTACGCGTTCGAGCGGCACGCGCAGCGCCCGATGAAAGAACGTCTCCAACAGACGGTGACGCCGCACCATCGCAACCGCGAGCTTTCGGCCGCGACGGCTCAAGCGCAACGGGTCGAACGGCTCGCGTTCGCGCTCGAGCAAGCCATCGGCTTCGAGTTGCCGCTTCGCCTTGCTCACCGAGACGCGGCTCACGTGCATGTAGCGAGCCAGCGCTGCCGCTCGCACGGGGCCGTCCGCGCCGAGCTGATAGATCGCTTTGACGTAATCCTCGCGTGCGCGAGCCGGCGAGCGATCGGTGCCGACCGAGAGAAGATCTCCTTTGTTAGCCATGGCTAACGCTAACCATGGTTAACAGTCCTATGCCGCGATAAAATAGACCTTTAAAAACCCCAGGAGCGGATTTTTCTCAGATCAGGGAGCCGCGAAGTGCGATTCGTCACCATAGGGCAGAAACAGCGTATGCTCGCGCTGGAAGCGGAGTTTCACGGTACCGGTTGGTCCGTTGCGGTGCTTGGCGATGATGAATTCGGTCAAATCAGGCTCGGGTGTCTCCATATTGTAGTACCCGTCACGGTAGAGAAAAGCCACAACATCGGCTTCGGCCTCGAGCGATCCGGAATCGCGCAGGTCGGCTAGCATCGGACGCTTCTCGCTGCGCAGCTCGACGCCGCGGTTGAGCTGCGCGAGTGCGATGATCGGCACTTCCAAATCCTTTGCGGTCGTCTTCAGGGTCCGGCAAATCTCCGAGAGCTCCTCATTTCGATTGACGTTTCGCGAGAGCACGCCGGGACGCACGAGCTGCAAGTAGTCGATAAAGACGGCTCCGAGGCCGTTCCGCGACTTCAAGCGACGGCAGCGGCTGCGGACGTCGCTGATCGTTAGCGCACCGACGTCGTCCAAGTAGATCGGAAGGTCGTTGAGCGAACCCATCGCATCGGAGATTTGTTCCCACTGGTTGTCTTTAATGTTGCCGCGGCGAATATGGTTCATCGAGATCCGCGCCTCCGAGCAAATTAGGCGCTGAATCAATTCGTTGTTCGACATTTCCAACGAGAAGAACGCGACCGGCGTACCCTCCGTCCGAGCGGTAGCGACGGCCATATTGAGTGCGAACGAGGTCTTTCCCATTCCCGGCCGCGCTGCGACGATTACGAAGTTACCCGGCTGAAAGCCCGTCGTCAGTTCGTCGATATCGCGAAACCCGGAGGTGACGCCGGTTCGGTCGCCGTGCATGTGGTAGAGCCGATCGATGTGGTCGAACGCGTCTTTCATCAAGCGGCTGACTGGCATGAACTCCGTCACGCCGCGGCGCTCGCCGATCCGATAGACGAGCTGTTCGCTGCGATCCAGCGCGCCGTGCACGTCCTCTTCGCCCTCGTAACCGAGCTGCGAGATCTCGGTTCCGGCATGGATCAGCGAACGCAGAACCGATTTCTCCCGAACGATCGTCGCATAGTAGCGCGCCGAGGCCGCCGTCTGGACCGTATCCATCAGCGCGCCGACATACGATAAGCCGCCCACGCGCTCAAGAACGCCGCGCCGGCGCAGCTCCTCCGCTACCGAAATCTTGTCGAGCGGCTCGCCGCGCTCGTAGAGATCGAGCAGTACGGTGAAGATCGTTTCGTGAACGTGGGCGTAGAAGTCGTTGGGACGAACGATCTCCCCCACCGCGGCGAGCATCTCGCGATCGACCAGAACGGACCCGATCACGGCCATCTCGGCCTCGAGGTTGCTCGGGGGAATGCGCTCGATCGGTGCGGGCATCGGTTGTGCGGTCATCGACGACCGCCTCTGCGGGCTAACGCTGTGGACGACCTTGCGAGCCGGTTGTGCATAGGTCGAAAATTAGGTGAACAGAGTGCCATACGTCAGGCACACTGCGTCGTGAGGCTTAGGATGCTCTCCTGCGGCGGCGGCGTTTGGGCAGATCGCGCAGGACTTGATCGACGTTCGAAGCGGGAACGATTTCCAATCCCGAGAGCAATGCGTCCACCTCACGCGCGTTCTCTTTGGGGATCAGCACGCGGCGCATCCCGGCTTGGCGCGCCGCGTACAGCTTTTCGACGATTCCGCCGACGGCACGAACCTTACCCTGGATCGATAGCTCGCCGGTAACCGCCACGTCTTGTGGGAGCGGCATCTTCGTTACGGCGGAGTAGAGCGCGAGGAAGATCGCGAGACCCGCGGAGGGTCCGTCGATGTTTCCGCCGCCGACGACGTTGATGTGCAGGTCGAACTCGGCGATATCGACGCCGGTCAAGGCGCGCAGCACGCTTGCCGCGTTGAACACCGAATCCTTGGCCATCGTTCCGGCCGTTTCGTTGAACCGAATCGTTCCTTTGCCGCTCTGTGCAGCCGGAAAGGCGACTGCCTCGATTTCGATGATGCTGCCGAGATGGTGCAGCACGCCGAGTCCAAAGCTCTTGCCGACTTCGCGGGTCGCGCGCCCTTTGACGAGCGTGTGCTGGACGAGCCGGCTGGCGCGCACGACGGCGCGCACGTCTTCTTCAACGATCGATGGATTCTTCGGTTTCTCGGCGTGCTTGCCCGGATAGAGCCGATAGAGCGCCTGACCATATGCGTCCGCGACGATCTGTACGGCCTTGCGCCCTTCGATCGTGTACGACGCGATCAACTGTGCGACACCGCGCGCCGCTTTCGCGCCGAGACGCTTGATCGCGCCTTGCACGATCGACAAGACTTGGTGCTGCGTCAGCGGCGAGAAGAAAATTTCGGCGCATCGCGAGCGAATCGCCGGATCGATGTCATCGGGTTCTCGCGTCGTGGCTCCGATGAGGATGAAGTCGGCTGGAGCGCCTTCGCGAAAAAGGCGCTTAACGTATTCGGGGACGTTGGGCGCGCTCTCGTCGTAATACGATGACTCGAACGTGACCCGCTTGTCTTCGAGCACTTTGAGCAGACGCGACTGCAACGACGCTTCCATCTCGCCGATCTCGTCGATGAAGAGCACTCCGCCGTGCGCCCGCGTGACCAGACCGAGCTTCGGCTCGGGAACGCCCGCCTCCGCGAATTCGCGGCGGCTTCCCTGATAGATCGGATCGTGCACGCTGCCGAGCAGCGGATTGATCGCCTCGCGCGGATCCCAACGCAGCGTCGTACCGCTCGCTTCGACGAAGGGGGCGTCCTTAGCAAACGGCGTGTACGGCCGGGACTTTGCGACCTCGAGGACGAGCCGCGCGACCGTCGTCTTCCCAACGCCGGGCGGTCCGTAGAGAATCGCGTGCTGCGGATACGGCGAGCTGATCTTGGCGAGCAGCGCGCGGATCGCGGCCTCTTGCCCGACGACGTCGCGCAGCGTTTGAGGACGGAGCTGCTGTAACGCCGACGCGGCGAGGCTTCGCTGCGAGAGTGCTTGCAGTTCGTCGAGCTTCGCTTGAGACGCCGGCGTCTCGGGGCCGCCGGTCTCGCGCAGCGCCTCGAGCTTGAGGTCCTTGACGTACTCTTGATGGCGCTCCGCCATCTTCTCGTTGACGCGCCGCTCGATCGCCTCTTCAGCGTTGCGCTGCGCGATGACGTCAGCCATTGCCTCTTCGATCTCGGCGAGCACCTTGCGCTGCTCTCCCCGCGTCGTCGCTCGCTCCAGCGTCGGGTCTTCCAGCACGAGCCGCTGCAAGCCGCAGAGCCGGTCGGGCAGATTCTGCGACCGCATCATCTTGAGCGCGTTGACCTTCCCCGCCCGTAGGACGACCTTGTCTTGACCGAGCACGGAAGCAAGCATCTCGTAGAGCGCGGCGACGTACCGGCTCATCTCGTCTTCGACTCCGAACTTGCGCCGTAAGCGCGTCGCGTAAGAGTGCTCTGCGTTAGCCACGGCGCTTACGCCGGCACGATCTCTACCGACGCCTTCGCAACGACGTTCTTTTGCAGCTTGACCTCGACCGGATACGTTCCGAGTGCTTTGATCTGGGCATCGAGGCCGACCTTATGCCTGTCGATGGCTATCGAAAGTGCGGCGGCCAGCGCCGACGCGACGTCAGCGTTCGTGACGGCGCCGAAAAGCTTGCCGTTCTCGCCCGCCTTCGCTTTTACGACCAGCCGAGTGGCCTCGATCCGGGCCGCCAAAGCGCGCGCGTCGGCAAGCTCCTGAGCCTCGCGGCGCTCGTGGGCTTTGTGCTGGGCCTCGAGCTGCGCCAGCGCGCCTTTATCCGCTTCGCCCGCAAGCTTACGTGGAAGCAGGAAATTGCGCGCGTAGCCGTCGGCGACGTCGACGATGTCGCCGCGCTTACCGAGCGTCTTGACGTCGCTCAAGAGAACGAGCTTCACGCGCTCCTTACTCCGAAACGAAAGGAAGGAATGCGATGAGCCGCGCGCGCTTGACGGCGGTCGTCAGCATCCGCTGATGCTTGGCACAGTTGCCGGAGATCCGGCGTGGGACGATCTTGCCGCGTTCGGAAACGAACTTCCTGAGGCGCCCGACGTCACGGTAGTTCACCGCGATGGCGCGTTCGGCGCAGAAGCTGCACGGCTTACGCTTGGGGCGCCGCTCTTTGACGGCGCGCTTAATCTTGGTTGGCATTGGTATCCTCTCGACTAGGTGGTTGGCGGTTTCGGCTCCTTACGGAACCGAGACCCTAGCCAGGTGACGCGGCAGATTCGAGCCACCACCGCCCTTCGACTAAGCTCAGGGGCGGATTTCGGAACGTATGTTCGGTCGTCTCCGCCCGCGATCCTTTCGAGGTGCCGTGACGCGTGCGGTGCAATAGTGTATAGTAGCTTTCACATTTTCTAGGAGAATCGGTCGTTTATGTACACAGACGAAGTGCTTACCTGCGTTGACTGCGGTCGCCAGTTCCCCTTCACCGCCGGCGAACAAGAGTTTTTCGCGATGAAGGGCTTTACCAACAAGCCGAGCCGCTGCACGGACTGCCGCTCTGCGCGCAAGGCGGGCCGCGCCTCAAACGGCGGTCGCGCCGGCGCGCGCGAGATG
>DASXGO010000489.1:0-2403 GCA_036489055.1 Candidatus Cybelea sp.
GAATCGCGTCCTTACCGCCGGTTTGGACGAGCGCTGGCGGCGCCGGGCGATTGCGCTGCTCGCGGCCCCGCGCGGGGGGCGGGTCCTCGATTGCTGTTGCGGAACCGGGGATCTGGTTTTTGGTCTACTGCGCAGCGACCCCACGCTCGACGTCGTCGGCGTCGACTTTTGCGCGCCGATGCTGCAGCGCGCGCAAGAGCGCGCAGCGCGCGCGCGCGGTAAGGCAGCGTTTGTTGAAGGCGACGTCATGGCGATGCCGTTCGAAGAGAACGCCTTCGACGGCGCGACCATGGGCTTTTCCTTGCGCAACGTCGTGGACGTCGACGCGACGCTGCGCGAGATCCTGCGCATTCTGCGTCCCGGCGCTCGATTCGTGAGCCTCGACGTTACAAAAGCGCCTAACCGCACGTATAAACGCCTGTTCGATCTCTATTTCTACCGCGTGGTGCCCTTCCTGGGAGGTATCGTCGGCGGATCGCGCGCTGCTTACGCGTATCTGCCGAACTCGCTCACGCATCACCCAAACGCGCCGAACTTGCGCGACCGTTTTGCACGCGCGGGATTCGTCGGTGCCGGTTTTCTGCCGCTGATGGGCGGCGCGATCGCGGTCCACTACGGAAGCAAGAGCAGCGAAGGATGAGCGCGGTCCGTACTTTCGAGGATCTCCACGCGCTCGTCGAACGCTTCTTTGCCGCGACCTTCACGACCGACAACCCCATTATCACCGAGGCCGTCAAACGAATGCTGGCCGCCGGCGGCAAGCGGCTGCGCCCGCGCATCACGCTGCTCGCCGCAGAAGCCTGCGGCGGCAACGCCGCCGAGCATCTCCATCTTGCGGCCTATATGGAACTGATTCACGTCGCCACGCTGATTCACGACGACGTCGTCGACAATGCGGCGACCCGGCGCGGGGTCAACGCGACCGCGATCGATTACGGCAACCGCGTCAGCGTGTTGGCGGGTGATTATCTCTTCGCATGGATCTTCAAAAACGTAACGCTCGACTATCCGCACCCGATTCCGAACGTGCTCTCAGCAACGTTAGCCGATATCTGCGACGGTGAAGTGCTCCAGCTTCAAGCGCTCGGCAATCTCGATCTTCCGCTCGAAACCTATGTCGAGATCGCTCGTAAGAAAACCGCATCGCTCTTTGCAGCGTCGGCACAGTGCGGCGCGATCATGGGCGGCGGAAATGCCGAGGAGACCGATGCGCTCCGGGAGTTCGGCGAGGCTTTCGGAATTGCGTTTCAGATGAAAGACGATTTGCTCGATATGGTTGCCGACGAACGCTCGCTCGGCAAACCGGCTGGAAACGATCTTACCGAACGCAAGACGACCATACCCCTGATCGCTGCGCTAGCCTCGGGGAACGGTAGTTTTCGCGCCGAGGTGAGTCGCTTCTACGACGGCGGCCCAAAGGACGCGATACCCGCGATCGTTGACGGCATTGCGCGCGAAGGTGGTTTAGAGGCGACTCAGATGGAGATCGGCCGCTTCGTCGAGCGAGCCAAGAATGCATTGGAGCCGATTGCAGCCGGCGCGGCGAAGAGAGAACTGGTACGACTTACGGAGGCCCTACGATCATGACGATTCATCCGCTTCTCGCGATCATCGACGCGCCGATCATCATCGGCATTCTCATCGTCGGTGCGCTGCTTTTCGGAGCGGATAAGCTGCCGAAACTCGCGCGCAGTGCCGGTCAAGCGAAAAAAGAGTTCCTCGTCGGTCAAGCCGAGGCCGACGAAGCCGCCGCGCGAGCGCGCGAAGAAGCGCGTCAGCGGGCCGCTTCCCAACATACAGACATCATGGATAACGTGCAAGCCGGAGCGATCGGCGGCGAATCGATTCCTCCGCCGACACCGGACAAAGGCACGCCGTCATCCTAGCCCTTCGACTCGGCCTGCGGCCTCGCTCAGGACTGCGCTTCGCGCAGGAACTAAGGAAGTAAGGTGATCGAGGAAGATCACGCACGGGAAGAAGCAGCGGGATGGGACCAAAAGGAGATGCCCTTTACGGAGCACCTGCGGGAGCTCCGTAACCGTCTCTTGATCTCATTGGCGACCGTCGGCGCAATCGCCATGGTGCTCTTTTGGCCGTCGCAGTTCGTCATTCGCTGGATGATGCGCGAGTATTTCAACGGCATCCAACTTCACGCATTCGGTCCTGCGGACGTCATCTTCACCGAGTTCAAGTTTTCAATAGTAGGCGCGATCGTCATCGGACTACCCTTGCTGCTCCAGCAGCTATGGCTTTTCGTCGTGCCGGCGATCCATCCGCGCACCCGCCGCATGGTCTACGCATTCATTCTGCCGTCGCTCCTGCTTGCCGCAACCGGAATCGCGTTCGCGCACTTCGTCGTCATTCCGCGCGTCGTAGCGGCTTTGCTGCACATCACCAATGCGG
>DASXGO010000121.1:0-4782 GCA_036489055.1 Candidatus Cybelea sp.
AACGGGCGTGGCTTGTACGGAAAGCGTTTCCTGCGTACATCCCGGGTCCGCGAGGGCGCCGCGGACGGTTCCTGCGGCAACGACGATGAAGATCGCCAGGGCTCGTGTCATCTTTGAACTACCGCCGGCCGAATTCGGTACGAATCGGCACGATACCCGTCGAACGGGCCATCCATATGACGATACGCGTGCTCGCCTTCGCGCGATTGCGAGAGATACTCGGAGTACCGGAAGCCGATCTCGAGCTTCCCACCGGCGCACGCGTTGCCGACGCGTGGGCGGCTCTGGCCCGCGGACGAGCAGCGTTGGAGTTCGAGCGAAGCTCGACGCGAGCTGCGTGCAACGGCTCCATCGTACCGTTCGACGCACCGCTGCGCGAGGGTGACGAGGTCGCATTCCTGCCTCCGGTCGGCGGCGGTTAAGCGTGTTCGCAATCGTTCGGGATCCCATCGACCTTCGCGAACTGGAGTGCATCGTGCGCCCCGGCGACGGCGGCGTTGCGACCTTTCTGGGCGTCGTTCGCGAAACGGCCGGCGATGGCAGGCCGGTCACGGGTCTTTTTTACGAAGCATTCGAAGCGATGGCAGTTCACGAATTCGAAACCATCGCCGGCGAAGCGCGCGAGCGTTTCGGCGACGTGAAGCTTGCGATCGTCCATCGGGTCGGCGAGCTGCGCGTCGGAGAGATTTCGGTAGCGATCGTGGCGGCTGCGGCACATCGCGCCGCCGCCTTCGATGCGTGCCGGTACGCGATCGACGAACTCAAGAGCCGCGCAGCGATTTGGAAACAGGAACGATATGCCGACGGCAATGCCGCCTGGATAGGCGCGTAGCGGCGTTGAGCAATGTCGAGCTCTTCCGCATCTCCGCGCAGCGAAATCCGGTCGCCGTGCTCTGGTATCAGCCGCGACGCCCGCGCGGCGTATCGCTCATCGCCGGACACGGTTATTCCTCGAGCAAACAGAATCTCGATTTTCTCTGCTCGTTTCTCTCAAGCCACGGCTTCGGCGTCTATAGCCTCGACTTTCCAGGGCATAAACTGGGCGCGAGCGGCGGCGAACTGCGCGGCGTTGAGGATTGCCTCGACGCGATGGCTTCCGTGGTTGCGTTTGCGCGCGAGCGCGGCGATGGATCCGCGTATACGCTGGGGCATAGCATGGGAGGAATGACGGCGATCTTTACCGCCGCGATGGATGACCGCATCCTGGGCACGATCGCCATCGCGACCGGATATGGACGTCCGACGTCGCTGGAGACGTTGCAACGGGTCGGCGTTGCCGACTTCCGGGCATCATACGTGGTCGGCGTAACGCTGCCCGAGCTCGTTGCGGGCGTCGATGCTCGGTACGCGCAGTTGCTCGGAAGGCTCGCCGGCCGCCCATCGCTCTTTGTCGCCGCGAACCGCGATGGCATGGTGAGCCCGCAAAGCGTGCGCGAGCTCTTCGAGCGCGCACCCGAGCCGAAATCGTTTACGACCATCGATAGCGATCACACCTATGCGGCAGAACGCGCACGCGCCGACGTGCTGGAGTGGCTCAATGAGCGTCACGCGGCGGTATAGCCGCCACTTACTGATTCCGGAAGTAGGTCTCGCCGGCCAGCAGCGGCTGAGCGCGGCGCGAGCGCTCGTCGTCGGCGCGGGAGGCTTGGGCTCGCCGGCGCTGCAGTATCTCGCCGCGGCCGGGGTCGGTCGGATCGGCATCGTTGACGACGATGTCGTCGACGAAACAAACTTGCAGCGCCAGACGATTTTTGCAAATGCGGATGTCGGCCGCAAGAAGGCCGAGGTGGCTGCGGAGCGGCTGCACGCGCTCAATCCTACCGTTGCGCTCGACGCACTCGCCGTTCGGTTCGATCCAACCAACGCGCGCGAGCTCGTGCGGCTCTACGACCTCGTGCTTGACTGCACCGACCGTTTCCCGACGCGATATCTCATCAACGACGCCTGCGTTTTGGAAGGCAAGCCGGACGTCTACGGATCGATCTTCCGTTTTGACGGCCAGGTGAGCGTCTTTACGTCGTCCGGCCCGTGCTATCGCTGCCTCTATCCGGAGCCCCCGCCGCTCGAGAGCCGGCCCACCTGTGCGGAGGGCGGCGTGCTCGGCGCACTCGCGGGAATCGTCGGTGCTTGGCAAGCGAGTGAAGCACTCAAAGTGCTTCTAGGCGCCGGCGAAACGCTGCGTGGACGGTTGATGCTGATCGATGCGCTCTACGCCCGAGTTCGCGACGTTCGTTTCGAACGCGATCCGGGCTGCGCGATCTGCGGCGACGCCGCGACCATCGGTGAGATCCTTTCCGAGACGTACGAAGAAGCGCCCCTCGATTCGCCGGTTGCCGAAATCGACGCGACGGATTTGGAGCAAATTCTGCGCGACGCGCGCCTGCTCGACGTTCGCGAACCGCACGAGGCGGTGTTGGGCTCGATCGACGGTGCAATCCGGATCCCGGCGTCGGAGCTGGAAGCGCGAATGCACGAGCTCGACACGGCCGCCGCCTACGTCGTCGCCTGCCGCGTCGGTGCGAAATCGCTGTGGGCAGTGCGCCGTTTGCGCGATGCGGGGTTCGACCGCGTCATCCATTTGCGGGGCGGTCTGCTCGCCTATGCGGCGCGCCATGCCGAATTCGAATTCTTTTAGGCTCGAAGCGTTGAAGCGCAAACCCTTCGGTGCCACCGGGCTCGAGTTGCCCGTCATCGGCCAAGGAACGTGGAATTTGCCCGAGAGCGGCGCGAGGCTGAAGGAAGCGCAGCGAGCGATTCGGCGCGGCATCGAGCTGGGGATGACGCACATCGACACGGCTGAGATGTACGGCGCGGGACGCGTCGAGGAACGGCTCGGCGAAACGATTCGCGGGGTTCCACGCGAGCGGCTCTTCATCACTACGAAAGTTCTGCCCAGCAACGCAACCTACCGCAGAACGCTGCGTGCCGCCGAACAGAGCCTGGGGCGGCTTGGGTTGGAGTACGTCGATCTCTTTCTGCTGCACTGGCCGGGCTCGCATCCGCTCGAAGCGACGATGCGCGCCTTTGACGAGCTCGTGAAGACCGGCAAAACGCGATTCGTCGGTGTCAGCAACTTCGAAGCGCCGGAGATGCTCGAGGCCGCTTCGTATTTGAAAGGAGCGCGCCTGGCCTGCAATCAGGTCCTCTACCACCTCTGCGAACGCGGCGTCGAACACGAGGTGCTCCCGGAGGCGCACCGCCATGGAATCGCGGTCGTGGGGTACACGCCGTTCGGCCGTGGGGCCTATTTACGCGGCGCGCGCCGCCGCGAGGTCCTGGAGCGCATCGCGCAAAAACACCGCGCGACCGTGCCGCAGGTAGCGCTTGCATTCTTAACCCGAGATCCGGCCCTCTTCGCGATTCCAAAAGCCGCTCGTGTGGAACACGTCGAAGAGAATGCCGGTGCGGGAGAGCTCGAACTCGACAACCAGGACGTGGCGGAGATCGACGCGGCGTTTCCGCGCGGCGCGCGGGGGCCGCTGGCAACGCTATGACGGATAAGGAGGCAGCGCGCGTCAAGGAGCGCGCAATCGGTACCGCCCTCGCTGGCGGCGCCGGCGCCGTACGAGTCGCGACGGCGCGCTCCGACGAAGCGTCGCGGGCGCGCATGGAGGCCGCTTTTCGACGCGGCGACTTCACGACGTGGGGCTACGACGGCGCCTACGCACGCCGCGCCGCAGATCCGGGCTCGCTGTTGCGCGGCGCGCGCAGCGTGCTCTGCGTTGCGGTTCCCTATGCCGTCCCGGCGCGGGCGTATCGAGCGCGGTTGCGCGGACGCGTCTCGAACTACGCATGGTCGTACGATTATCACCGCCGGTTAGGCGCGCTGCTGCGTGCCGTCGCAGCGGAGATCGACGACGCGGCGGGTGAGCCGGTGACGGCGGTCGCCTGCGATACGCGGCCGCTCGCCGAGCGCGCTTTCGCGGCGCGCGCCGGTTTGGGGTGGATCGGCAAGCACACGAATTTGATCGCACCGCGCTTCGGCTCGTTTGTGTTCCTCGGCGAAATCGTAACGACGCTCGATTTGCCGGCCGATGCGCCATCGCGCAAAGAGTGCGGCGCTTGCCGGGTGTGCGTCGATTCGTGCCCGACCGGCGCGCTGCGCGGCGACTACACCATCGATGCAAATCGCTGCATCTCCGATCTCACGCAACGAACCGACGGGATTCCTATTGAGATGCGTCCGTTGATCGGCGACTGGGTTTGGGGATGCGACATCTGCCAACAGGTCTGTCCGCCGACGGCACGCGCATCGCAGACGGGCGGCTCGCAGTGGGCTCCGGTCGATGAGGATGCGGCCAGGCCCGGACTGGTAGAGCTCCTTGCGTTGCGCAGCGGCACGTTCAAACGACGCTACGCGCGGACGGCCATGGGCTGGCGCGGCGCGGCCGTGCTGCGTCGCAACGCTGCCGTGGCGCTCGGCAACGCTCTCGATCGTTCCGCGGTCGGCGCGCTGGCGGCGAGTTTGG
This sequence comes from Candidatus Cybelea sp., assembly GCA_036489055.1. Classification (GTDB taxonomy): domain Bacteria; phylum Vulcanimicrobiota; class Vulcanimicrobiia; order Vulcanimicrobiales; family Vulcanimicrobiaceae; genus Cybelea. The sequence continues at coordinate 4,470 of DASXGO010000121.1, forward strand.
AACGCGATCCGCATCCGATGGTGCGCGGGCACGTAGCGTGGGCGCTGGGGCGCATCGCCTCGCCGAGCGCGGTCGCGACGCTGCGGCGGCGCTACGGCGTGGAGCGCGAGGCAAGCGTTCGCGGCGAGATCGCGGCAGCGCTGAAGGGACTCGCATGATCCTGCTCGCAGCGGCGACGGCCGCCGCGCTGCTGGCGCGGATGCAGGCGGCAAACTCCGACGTTCACTCGCTGAGCGCAGAGCTTCACGCGCACGTCGCCATGCAGTCCTTTCCATTTCTGACGGCGGACCTCACCGGTACGTATTACTATAAA
>DASXGO010000500.1:0-7064 GCA_036489055.1 Candidatus Cybelea sp.
CTGTTCGGGTTGTTCAACTGGTCGGCGCCGCTGCCGCTGACGCCGGTCGTACCGTATTGCCAAGCGATCTTTTTGTGGTGCGTGACCTCGATCACCCGTTGATTCGCCTGATCGGTGATGAGCACGTGCCCGTTCGGTAAGAAGGTGTTCTGTACCGGCGTGTTCAGCTGGTCGAACCCGCTGCCGGCGACTCCCGTCTGACCGTACTGCCAGACAATGTGCTTGTGCTCGTCGACGAGCATGACGCGATCGTCGGGACATCCGTTGCCGCAGTTGGGCTCGAATGGCGGGCTGTTCGCCGGTACGCCCGTGCCGGCCATTAAGATCAGGCAGCCAACGGGTTGGGCGTCGTTGACTCCGACGACTGTGTGTGGCCCTGCAGTCGAGGACCCGCCGAAGCTCCAAACGACCTTATGCGAAGGTGGATTGATCTCGATCACGCGGTTATTGAATTGGTCCGAGATCAGCATATCGCCGGGATGGGGGAAGTGCCCGTTGCCTTGTTCGTTTTGGCAGCCACCGCCTTGGCCGTTGCCGTTGCCACCCTGGCCGTTGCCGTTGCCGCCTTGGCCGTTGCCGTTACCGCCGTGGTCGTAGACCGCCGAGGTCTGCGGCGTCATGCCTGAGCCGCCCGTCTGCGATCCACCGTTGCATGCAGAAAGAGCAAGCGCCAATATGGCACCGGCGGTAGTTAAAACGAGAAACCGTCTTTTCATATGCGTGTTTGTCTCCCTGAAGAGCCAACATTACGGTTCAGTTATGAAGAAATTCTAAAAGCTCTTAGCCGCCCTTTTACCCGCGACCGAAGCTTTTATGAACTGTTGCCCGGAAAGCTGAGAGGTATCGGCGAAGCAAGCCGGCGTTTATTCACGTCCTGTTGCGGCAGAGTAAAGCCTCATAGATTCGCTGTAGCGGGCTCGATTCTCACGCTCGTCATGGTGTCGCCGCGCCTGATTGCGTCGAGCGCGTCGAAGCCTTCGGTCATCTGGCCGAAGACCGTATACTGCCGGTCTAAGAACCGCGCGTCGTCGAGACAAATATAGAACTGCGAACCGGCCGAATCGGGTTGAGACGCGCGCGCCATCGCCACCGTTCCGCGCAGATGCGGCCGTTCGTTAAATTCGGCCTTGAGCTTGTATCCCGGGCCGCCGGTTCCATCGCCTTGCGGATCGCCGCCCTGCACGACGAAGCCCGGCTCGACGCGATGAAACTTGAGCCCATCGTAAAACCCGGCTTCGGCAAGCTTGATAAACGCCGCCGAATGCATCGGTGCGTCGTCGGGAAAGAGCGTGAAGACAATGTCGCCGCGGTTGGTCGTGATGCGAACTCGCGAGCGGCGCGCGATCTCGGCGTATTCCTTGAGTTCTGAGTCTTGCGGTGCAGTGATTGCCATACCTGGTGCTACGCGCCGGCGCCGACGTCCGCCTGTATCACCAATACTCTCCTCACTGCGGCGGCGTAAGATCCGGGGGCTTCGTTAAGTCGAAGCAATCTTCCATACCGTCCGAAGCCGTATCGCGCCCATTGAGCGCGCGGATTCCGAAGTTCACCTCGCAAAACTTTACTAAGCTGACGTGCGTGTGTTGAACGTGAGAGACGTATCCTCGACGCGCGTATGGGCTAATTACGAGACAACCGACGCGGCCGCCCGGATAGAACTGCGTGCCGTCGGTCCAGGTCTCGAGCAGCGGCGGATCGACGTGATCGGCCCAGCCGCCCCAATCATCCCACGTGATGAAGATCGCCGACTCTGCCCATTGCGGTCCGCCCGCGACCGCCTCGACGAGCCCAACCGTCCAGTTCATACCGTCCGTTACGTTCGCGAGTGGATGCTCGTCGAGACCGGCGGGGCCGTAGATCCAGGATACGTTTGGAAGCCGGCCGGCCGCGGCATCCCCGGCGAAGGCGCTTTGCGGCTTCATGTTTCGGGTGCCGAGCTTCGTTATCAAGTTGAAAGGATAACCCGTCGTGTAGCTGCCCCACGTCAAACCCGCGGCATCCAGCTGGTCGGGTAATGAAGGGAGATCGTAGGTTTTCTCGGGCTGCCCTCGATAGGATGGCGGATTGTCGATCAGCGGCGAGTCGGCCGTAATAAGCATCAAATGATTGGGCGTAGACGGACCTGCAACGGCGGTAAAATAATTGTCGCAAAGCGTGAATTGCCGAGCGTACGCAAAATAAGCCGGAATGTCAGACTCACGGTAACCTAGACGCGCCGCGCCAGTCTTACGTCTTAGCCACGCTTGGTGTGTGTGATTCGGATCGCTCTTTGGAGGATTCGGCGCCTGAGGCAACGTCGGATCGCCGTTGGCGGCGGGAAACGTTCCAAAGTAATTATCGAATGTGTGGTTTTCTTTGACGATGATCACGACGTTTTTTATAGGACTCGCGTTGGTCGCCATAACGAGGGAAAACGTTCACTCCGACCGCGGCAGCCTCCCTCATTAACGATTGTTAAGTTTCCCTTACCTCGTTCGTTTCTTGACTTAATTCGAGACTTGGTGCGACGCTGAGCAACCGTTACGGGCAGAGGCTGAGCTGGTCGAGGGCGCGCCTGTCCCGAGCAATATGCTCGCGAATATCAGGCACGCCACTCTCTTCACGAAGAACCGATTCGCTTGCAAGGGCTTGTGCTCTTTTCACACCTTAGGGGATGTAGTTCTGAGTGTCGACTGCCCCGCCCACGTCGGACGTAATGCCGTTGCGCGCGCCGAGCGTTGCAATATTGGCGCCGCTGGGATACGCGTCGACGTAAACCTCTCCATTGGCTTCGTCGCCGTCGACGTAGCCCGAGACGAAGAGTCTATCGTTCTTTTTGTTAAGCGATACCATGAACGGATCGACTTCACTGATCTGCGACGTGATCGTGCTGTACGGAGGCGCAATCACGTCGACGACGTCGTCGACTTGATCGGCAATGATGAGGTTCTGATTCTTATCCAGGATCATGCCGCCCGGGAAGAACGGGAACGTGGCGAGCTGCGTCGCCGAGCATCCCTTGAGACCGCCGGCATATTCATATAGGTAGGCGGTCCACGGTGACGCATCGTTCATGCTCGCCATGAAGACGTTGCCATGCCGATCGATCGTGGCCGACACGACGAGACCGTAGCCGCTTGGCGGCGCGCACTGGTAGAGCGGCGAGCTGCTGCCTTGCCGGTATTCATCGAGATAGCCGCCGTAAAAGTCCGCCGCGTAGACGTTGCCGCGCCGATCCGTCGTGACGGCGACGGGATCGGTCAGGCCGGCGGTATAGGTGAAGCTCGGCTGGTTCGCGCTGCGCCTGAACTCGTATACGCCCGGCGTGTTGCTGACGTCATAACAGGCCCAATCGGCAACGTACAGATTGCCTTCCTTGTCAATCCAGTCACCATCCGGGCACGCCATACCCGTCGCGGTGAGGCTTCCCACTTGGCTCCAGTTTTTGTTTTGCAGGACCGCAACGTCGCTCGAAAGCGCGACGAAAAGATCTCGGGGACCCTTTGGGTAGCGAACGTTCGGGCGAATCGCGGCTCCGCGCCGAACCTCAGCGCCGTACTTTAAGAAACGACCGCTGGGAGAGATCGACGTGCGGCTGCCGGCGGCATTGCCCGCCGCGCCCGAAGAGACCGGCGCCACGGGCGCCGGAGCGACTTGCGAGCCGCCCGAGCAACCGGCCGCGGCGCATAGGGCCGCGACGGCAGCCACGAAGCGGGCCGTCATTGAGAGATTCATTTCACTAGGCTCCTATCGGTGAGTGCTTTTAGGAGCCCATCGTAATGGAGGCGCCGTACCGAAACGCACGCTTCGGCGGTACCCGTGTGACCGACCCAGGTAGAAATGGACGAGCTTACCAAATGAGAGCGTATGTCGATGAGGATTTTCGCTTTCCATCGCTTCGCGGCGGCCATTTGCGCCGGCGGAGCCGTCCTCGCTGGTTGCTCGCTCGGCCCTGCCGGCCTGCCGTACTCTTCGCCGTACATGCAAAGCGGCAATGCGTTGCGGGCGCTCAATGCGACCGGGGCCGGCAAGATCGCTCATATCGTCTACATCGTTCAGGAGAATCGTAGCTTCAACAACTTGTTCTACGGGTACCCGGGCGCATATACCGTTAAGGAAGGTAAGAACTCGCAGGGGCAAACGATCAAGTTGACGGCCTCAAAGCTCGGCGCATTTTACGATATCGATCACTCCGTCGCAGCGATGATCGAGGCATGCAACGGAACCGGCAAAATGCCCGGTACGCACTGCCGAATGAACGGATTCGATAAGGAATGGAGTGACGGCTACTTCAAAAATCCGCAATACGTCTACGTGCCGCACAATCAGTCTAAACCCTACTTCGACATGGCGCACGAAGGCGCACTTGCGGACCGCATGTTTCAATCGCAGCTCGACGAGAGCTTCGTCGCGCATCAATACGTCATCGCCGCACAGGCGGCTTGGAGCGCCGATTTGCCCGCGGGCGATTGGGGTTGCGAAGACCACGCGTTCGCTCGAGTCCCGATGATCACCAAAAAACGCGTCGTCACGGGATATCAAAAAGCGTGCTTCGACTACCAGACGCTGGGCGACGAGCTCGATAAGGCGAACCTTTCGTGGCGTTTTTATGCGAGTCAATACGGCAGCGCCGCGAGCGGCGACGGCGCGACGTGGTCGAGTTACCAAGCCGTTAAGCACATCTACAACGGTCCCGATTGGAAGAAAGACGTCATCTCGCCGAATTGGAAATTCATAACCGACGTACGCCGTGGAAAGCTCGCAAACTTTACCTGGATTACGCCCGTCTGCGACGACTCAGATCACACCAATTGCCCGGGCGACTACGGGCCATCGTGGGTCGCCGCGCTCGTGAATACGGTCGGCAAGAGCAAGTTCTGGAATTCAACGGCGATCTTCATCCAGTGGGACGATTGGGGCGGTCTTTACGACCCGGTTGCGCCGGAGTACAAGGATCGCGACAGCTTGGGCTTCCGCGTACCGCTAATTATGTTATCGCCGTACGTCATCCACGATCACGTCTCGCACATTCATTACGAAACGGCGAGCGTGCTTCGCTTCGCCGAAGACCTGTACGGTCTCGGTCAGTTGGCGGCAGCCGATACTCGGGCGAATTCGCCCGCAGCCGACTGCTTCGATTTCTCGCAACAACCTGCCAAGTTCGTTCCGATCAAGGCGCCCTATCCGCCGAAGTTCTTCATGCACCAGTACCCGGACGATTATTTCATTCCCGATAGTCAGTGACGCAGCGTGAGATCCTAGCCGAGTACGTCCCAACCATATTCGAGCAGCGGCTTTGCCTGCTTCACCAAACCGACGCACTCGGTGACCAGTCCGCCACTCATTACGTCGTCGTCGGAAAGCTTCCGGCTTACCATAAAGGAACCACGTTTAAAGTAGGGCGCGATCGGGCTCTCGGCGAGTGCTTCGAACCCGCGGGGCATTCGCTTTAGCACGTCTTCTTGCTCGGAAAGCGCGATGTCGTTGCGCTCGAGCGCCCGCACGACGGCTTGAAAGCGCTTCGGATCGGCGGCCATCGCTTCGCGCCAGCGTTGCAGCGGCTCTTTCTCGAGCTGGTAGAACGCAGCGGCGACGAACGACTCCTTTGGCGCGACGTGCACGTACAGGCCTCCCGGTGCATTGCGCATCCCGCGATACGGCAGATACGTGCCGAGGTTCGTCTTGTACGGGCTCTTGTCGCGCGAGAACCGCACGTCGCGATAGATCCGGTATCCGACGCGCGACGGGTCCGCTTCGATTGGGATCTTGGCCTTGCGCAATGCGGCAGCCAGTGCGACGGTCAATGCGCGCAGCGGCTCGAGGCATTCACGCTCGTAGAGCTCTTTGCGCGGTACGAACCATGCGCGATCGTTATTTTTCTTCAGGTCGCGAAGAAACTTCACTGCTTGCGGCGAGAAACCGGTGAACGTCTCAACTGCTGCTTTTGCCACCGCTCACCCTTCGGCGTGACGCTTGCCAAGCCTCGGCAACTGCCGTGTGGCGGGCTCAGCGATTGAACGGGTGTTCGTTAATCCAGTGAAATCCGCGATTCAAGAGCAGAAACTTGGATTCATCGACGCGATGCAACGTCGCGACGATCCTTCGGCTTGCAAGTTCTCCCCAAAGGCGCAACTGGTTCGGCGGCATCTGCATAAAGTTTAGAACGCCGCCCGGGCCCTTGCTGTAGTTCGAAAGCGTTATCGTTCGTCGCTTGGCGTTGGTTTTTAGGGAATAGTACAGCATGGGTCCTTCGCGGGGCTGCACCGTAAAGGTGCCGTAGCGGTCGAAGACGACCTGCTGCCAATCGACGTTTGCGCGCGTGATGGACCAAACGCCGTACAACAATGGACGGTCGGCCGACGTTACGTATTGCGCCGAATAATAGTGTGAGATGTAGAGATCGGTTCCCACCAGAAACGCAGCGAAAAGCAACTGCGCGATGAGACCGGCCAGATTCAAGCGCGGATTGGAGAAGAATGGACGGTCGATCGCCAGCTGCGCGGGTTGCCGGAGAATGAAAAATCGGGCCACACTCGCCAGATCCGGGCCGGCAAGGACGAGCGCAGCCACCAGTAGGTGGAATGAAAAGAGTTTGACCGGAACGTCATAGCTCATGTTGAGCATAAAGACGTTGCTCATTACGGCTGCGCAGAGAAGCGCGCCCAGCGTAGTGAATCGCGGAACCAGCAGGAGGATTCCCGCGAGCATCTCTGCGTGACCGCGGGCGTTAGGGTTGCCCCGCCCGTCATGGCGAGGTGTTAGAGCAAGTGCCGGCCGGTTCCCGTGGGGCTAGGACGTCCGAGAAGGTCCGCCACGATCCATGCGACTCCGGCAATCGCAAAGGTCTCGAGACCCTCGCTCCAATTCCGGTGCGTTTTTGGATCTGCGATCAGGATCGGAATCCATATCGCCACGCCGAAGATCATAAGCATCAAGGTTAGAAGACGCGAGGCGAACAGCGACTTGTAACCGGCGACAAACGCAATGCCTGCAAGCCCAAATGCAATGGTCGTCGCAATTGCCCAAAACATCCCGCTCGGCGGGATCCATTTTGGAACCAGGCTGACGGTTCTGGCGAGAAACTC
>DASXGO010000503.1:0-4832 GCA_036489055.1 Candidatus Cybelea sp.
GTTGCGGGTGGCCGGCAAGCTGAAGCCCGAGCACCGCCCAGGCTGTCTGCGACGCCGTGCTCGCACCGATGCCTGCGAACGATTCATCCGCGTAGGAATGACACGTCTCGCCCCAGCCGCCGTCGGGATTCTGCATCGAGACCAGCCACGTGACGGCACGGTCGACCATGTCAGCGCCGGTTTGCAGCGCGGTGAGTGCCGAGATGACGCACCACGTGCCGTAGATGTGATTGACACCCCATCGCCCGTACCAGGAGCCCCATGGTTTTTGCGTGGCGCGCAGATACTCCAAGCCGCGGCGGACATAGCGGTTATTCGTATCGTAACCGAAGGCCGCGAGCATCTCGAGCATGTGCGCGGTGACGTCTTCGGTCGGCGGATCGATCATTGCGCCGAAATCCGAGAACGGCATCTTATAGAGCAGGTCGCGCGTGTTGTCGCGATCGAACGCGGCCCAGGCGCCGTTGCGTGAGTCCATCGCAAGCGTCCAGCGGCGAGCGCGATCGACGGCCGATGCCACAGCGGTACGATCGCCGCCCTCCAGTAGTGCGAGCACGACGATCGTCGTGTCGTCGACGTCGGGATAGGCGTCGTTGTCGAACTCGAAAGCCCATCCGTTGCCGCGGGTCTCCTTGCACTTCATGCGCCAGTCCCCGGGTGCATCGTCGGGGATCTGTTCGCGCAGAATCCAATCTACGGCGCGTCGCATGGCCGGGTGCGAAGCGTCGAAACCGGCGAGGGCGAGCACGCGTACGGCCCAAGCCGTATCCCAAACCGGTGACATGCATGCCAGAAAACGCCAACCTTGCGCGTCGTCGATCGTGAAGCGTTTCATGCCTTCGATGCCCTTGCGCATCACCGGATGATCGAGCCCACACCCCATCAGATCGAGTGCGATCAGCGAGTAGACCCACGGAGGCTGAATCCCGCCCCAGCTTCCGTCTGCTTCTTGACGCTCGACGACCCATTGCGCGATCCGCCGCTGCGCTTCATCGCGATACGGCCGGCGGGGCAGACGCTCGTAGAGCTTGAGCAACTTTTCGGCGTAGAGCAGCCAATGGCGCCGTCCCTTGACCTTGCGCATCTCGCGCTGCGTTCCCGGCGCGACGATTTCGCTGACGTCAACGCCGAGATCTCGCACGGGCCTCTTCGAAAGCACGATCGTAAGCGGCGCAACGGTTCCGCGCGCCCAGCACGCAAAGTCGTAGAGATTGAACGGCATCCACAGCGGAAAGAAGACGATCTCCGGCGGCACGGAGGGTACGCCGGACCACGGATAGACGCCGAAGAGCGCGAGCCAAATCTTGGTGAAGACGCGCGCGTTGACGACGCCGCCCTGGCGGATGATAACCTCGAGCGCCTTGCGCATCTCCGGCTGCTGGGGATCGACGCCGAGCACCTTGAGCGCAACGTAGGCTTCGATGGTCGTGCTGAGATCGGCCGGACCGTCGTAGTAAAGCGCCCACGATCCGTCGCTGCGCTGGTGATGCAAAATGTGGGCGATCGCGCCAACGCGCAACTCGTCGTGCGGTAGTCCCAGAAACCTGAACAGCAATACGTGTTCTGCGGTCATCGTGACGTTGGTCTCGAGCTCACCCGACCACCAGCCTTCGGTAGACTGCTGCTGTAACAGCCAACCTATCGCGCGATGGAGAGCGCGGTCGGTTTGCGCACGGTCTATTTGCGCACGCTCGACCGAGGGGAGCGCTCCCGGAAAGACCGCTTGATCAGGATGGTCTGCACTCTCCAGCGAGAGCGCTCGTCGCTCCACATCCGTGTGAAGCTCCTGCTCATCCACTTTTTCGACAGAACTAAGTTTTGAAGATCGCATCCTGCGATGGTCGAAAAAGTTGGAAGTCTCGCTCGGAGAGTGCAGACCATCCTGATTCAGTAGTAAGTCGGCTGCCTTCGTGCCGCTGCGGATGGCCGATTCCATCGTGTCGGCCCACCCGGTGTCGGTCCACGAGCCGGCGATGGCGATTCTGGCGTCCGCGGTTTGTTGCTTGGTGCGTGCGTGGCCGACGCGGGGAAGCCACGTTGCCTCGGGATTGCGCGTGACGGCCGAGCGCAGCAGCGTTGCAGTTTGTAACTGCGGTAGGAAGGCTTGGGCTTCGCGCCACGCCAGCGATTCGAGTTCATTGGTTTGCATCAGCAAGTACTCTTGCGCGGCGCTGATGCTGCAGCAGAGATAGCCCGGCGACTTTTCGAAGATCCACTGAAGCGGCGAGTCGAGCGCCGCCGCGAAGTCGAGGCCGATTGTGCCCGCGTCGTGCCAGAGATGCACGTCGACGATTGGATAGGCGTCGTATGCGTCGAGATTTGTTATGCCGTAGGCCGCCGGCTCGACGAGGATCCGTTGGACTTGGCGCGGCGGTACCGCGAGAACGACGGCGTCGAATTCGGCAACACGCTCGACCGAAAGCACGGCGGTCGAAGTGTGGACGGCGTCGAGTTGGTTTGCGGCGGCTTGGGCGAGGTGGGCGAGCGGAACCTCCGAAAAGCCGAAGCGCGCCGCGCCGGCGTCGCCGAGAAACGCGGTTCGGAGCACGAAGAGTGCCTCGCCGGCGGCAACTTTATCGTAAGGTGCGTTGAGTGCCGGAATAAAGAACGGGTCCCAGAATGCGCGGCGTTCGCCTTCGCCTTGGCGGTTGCGCTCCAGCCAGTCTTCGAAGGTTTCCCAGCCCGTGTCGCCCTTCCCCTGAGCCTGTCGAAGAGTCAGGGTGACACCGGCGAGGGCGCGACCTATCGAAAGTTTCTCTCCGAGCGAGAGGAAGGGATACGACGTAAAGGATTCGAGCAGGTGGAAAGGCGCTCGAAGTGCGCCGGCGCGCAGACGGCCGCTGCGGCCGTCGCGCGCAAGGATGCGCGCGTCGAATCGATCTTGCAAGCGCAGTTCGGTTTCCATCCCGACCCGCCGGGCGAAAGCGATAAATTCGGTGCAGCACGCAAGAAAGACGTGCTGACCATTGTCGACTTCGACTCCGTCGATCTCAAATGACGTAGCGCGGCCGCCCAGAAGGCGGCTGCGTTCGAAGAGTTCGACCCGAAGACCGGCGTCTTTGAGGCGGAGGGCCGCCGAAAGTCCGGCGAGGCCTCCCCCGACGACCGCTACGCGCTCGAGAGCCACGAACGCACGACCACGCGAAGTTTTTCCGTCTTGGACAGCGCCGCGCGAGCGCGCAACGGAAGCGCGGGATCGCGCTCGATCTTCTTCAGCAGCTCCTCATAGATACCGGCCATCGTCTGCACGCAGGCGGCGGGACGGCGCGGAATGTATCCGAGCACTTCGTAGCCGGTGGCGAAGTACGTGCGCGCCCGCGCGACGCTGTAGTCGATCAAATCGCGCCAGCCGGGATAGATTCTGCCATCGGAGAGCGCCGCGTCCGGAATGCCGAATCGACGCAGCTCGTCTTGCGGCAGATATATGCGCTTCATGTCGACGGCATCTTCGCGCACGTCGCGCAAGATATTCGTCAGTTGCAAAGCCATCCCAAGATCGTCGGCGCGCTGCAGTGCCTCGGGGTTACTGAATCCGAAGATGCGCACGCACATTCGGCCAACTACCGACGCGACGAGGTTGCAATAGGCACGGAGCTCCTCGAAGTTTTCGTAGCGCGAACGCGTGAAATCCATCTCCACGCCGTCGACGAGCATTTGCAACTCTTCTTCCGGAATCGAGTAGCGCTCCACGGCTTCGGCAAGCACGCGCAGGATCGGATCGTCGCCGTAGTCGCCGCGTAAGCAGCGACGGATGCGCTCGCGGTGCACCTCGAGCCGTGCGGGCAGATTGTCGAGACCGACGGTGTCGGCTTCGTCGTCAACTTGGCGCGCGAAGTTGTAGAGCGCGTAAATCGCCATGCGCTCGTGATAACCGAGCGAGATGAAGCCCCAATAGAAGTTTCCGGCTTCACGCTTGGCCATTTCGCGATTGAAGCGCTCGGCACGATGCCGATCGGTTTCCGGAATGCCGCGCAGCGCGCGCAAGTTCAGCATCTAAGCGGGACGGTCTCGCAGCAGGCTTCGGTAGGCCGCGCGAATCACGAGCGAGGCTTTTGTAGACGCGGAGACGCTTGGCCGCTCATCTTCCGTTTTATACCCGATTGCCTGGATCGCATCGCAGATCGCCAATCCCCCCATGCGGTAGAGCGCCAGTTGAAGACGCAACGCCCGCGGCACCTGCCCTTCGAGCTCCTCTCCCGAAATCAGCAGCCCGCGAGCGCGCTCAACCATGGCTTGCGCGGCGCCAGGGATTCCCCTGGTTGCGACATCGGACTCGACGAGATAACGCCTGCCAATCGCGGCGTCGCGGCTGACGTCCTGCGCGTGGTTGGCGAGCTGCAAGCCGATGCAAACGTCGTCGGAAAGCTGCTCCGGGCGAGCGCCGTGGACATCGAAGACGCGCAGGACCATCCGGCCCACCGGGGCAGCCGACAGCCGGCAATATCCGATGAGCGCATCCCAGCCGGCATAGTGCGTCACGAGCTGGTCTTGGACGTTGGCCGCGATTAGATCGAGAAACGGCTGCGCCGGAATCGCGTGGCGCTCGATCGTCGGCGCGAGCGCGACCAGCACGGGATGCACCGGAGGGATGCCTTCGAAGAGTGCCTCGACCTCGCTGCGCCAACGCTCGAGCCGCGGCTGCGCCGTGCCATCGGGGCTTTCGTCGCCCAGATCGTCGGTGCTGCGGCAGTACGCATAGATCCGCATGAGGTCGCGGCGCGTTTGTGCATCGACGAAACGCGACGCGACGCTGAAGTTTTCGTAGTGCCGGCGCGTCAGCATGCGGCAGTATGCGTCGGCCGCTTCGAGATTGAGACTCATTTCGGTGACAC
>DASXGO010000035.1:0-5774 GCA_036489055.1 Candidatus Cybelea sp.
CGAAATCGATCGGGCGTCGCATGAGGTTCGGGTAGAGGGCAAACCGGCTCGGTTAACGACGACCGAGTTTCGAATCCTTTCGCTCCTTGCCGAGAGACCCGGAGAAGTCTTCACGCGCGCGATCATGCTCGATCGTTTGCAGGAGGCCGGTAAAATCTTCGAGCGCACGCTCGACCGGCACATCAACAACTTGCGCAAGAAGATCGAGCGCGATAACCGCAATCCGACCCACGTCGTCACGGTCTACGGCGTCGGCTATAAATTGCGCCGGCCCTAGCGCATTAACAGAAGAGCTCCCGCGACACCGGCAACTGCGAGCAAGGTGAGCATCGCGGCCGGCACCCGTCCCTTCCCGCGCGAGAATCCCATCGCATAAATCGCTTTGAGCAGGTTATTCGACGATGCCGCGACGAGGATCGCGCCCGCGGCCGTGCTGACGCCGATTCCGGCGGCCCCGCCCTGGGCGAGGCTCAACACGAATGGATCGATGTCGGCGACGCCCACGATGCCGGCAAGCGCCAAGACGCCGGATCGCCCGAAGTGCGTGTGTACGAGCGTCGCGAGCATCGAGACGGCGATGAAGAGCAGGGCGAAGAGGAGGGCGGTCGGGATCTGCAGCGGATTGGGCAGTTCCCTCGTAGGAGCGGACGGAGTCGCGAAGCGCGCCTGTGCCAGCGCCATAATGACGCTGAACGCACAAAGAGCAAGCAGTGGAATAACGAGAGCACCTGCGAGTGCAAGATTGAAAATCGCGCAAACTACTAGGATGCGGACGTACATCATCGCCGTCGCTGCCACGATTGCAGCGCCGAGTTCTGCGGTCATTCCTTCAGAGGCGGCACGGCGCGATAGCACGACGGTCGCTGCCGTCGACGAGTAGAGCCCGCCCAAAACTGCAGTCAAGAGCGTACCGCCTCGCGGGAACGCGTAACGCTGCAAGAGGTAACTCGCATATGAGATCGACGAGACCGCAACGACGGCAAGCCAGACGCCGAACGGCGTAATGCTCGTGTACGGAATTGCGGGCCGTCCCGCCAAGAGCGGCAGCACGACGCCGACGAGAATGAGAAACTGCCCGGCAGTGACGACCTCTTGCGTGGAAACGCGTGCTGCCAAGGAATGCAAGGTGCGCCGCCCGCCGAGCAGCAGAACGGCAGCAACCGCGACCGCTACGCAGAGCCAAATCGGTTGCGTCAGCGTGAGAGCACCAAGGACGTACGCGAGAAGGTTGCAGACGGGCACGATGAAGGCGCCTTCGACCGTTGGGCTGTCGTTTTTGGTCTGGCGGCGCACGAAGACGTAGATCCAAGAACCGAGGACGATCAGTCCCGCGATAAAGGCCGCGCCGAAGTGCGGTTCGAGCAGATAGAGCGTCCCGCCCGCGAGCGCGAGCAGCGGAAAGGTGCGTACGCCGCCGGGGCGTTGCGGCAGCTCGTCGGCGTAAAAGTCTTCGAAGGCGAAACCGAAGAAGAGCGAGAGCCCCAAAAGCAGCGCAAAGCGCTCCGCGGTTGCGTCCGCGAACGACTGCGTCATTCGCTCGTGGGATAAGCTTCCGGCAGCTCGCCTTCCTGCAGTAACCGCCGAACTGCGCATCGTACCGGCTCAAGGTGCGCGCGATCGTCGTCGAACGGCCTGCTCCGATCGAGAACGATCCGCTGCGTCTGATCGAAAAGCCGCCACCGGTTCCGGGCGACCGCGAGATTCTCGTGCGCGTCGTCACGTGCGGCGTCTGCCGGACGGATCTGCACCTCGCCGAGGGCGATCTTCCGCCGAAACATGCGCGGATCGTGCCCGGTCACGAGATCGTCGGCGTGGTCGAGCGCGCGGATTCGCAGAGCCGCTTCAAGCCCGGCGACCGCGTCGGAATTGCGTGGCTGCGGGAGACCGACGGAACGTGCAACTACTGTCGCAGCGGCCGCGAAAATCTTTGCCCGAACGCGCGCTTCACCGGTTGGGACTCCGACGGCGGATACGCCGAGTACGCGGTGGTCAGTGAAGAGTTCGCATATTCACTCCCGCCGAATATCGGTGACGAGCACGCTGCGCCGCTCCTTTGCGCGGGAATCATCGGATATCGCGCGATCGAGCGTGCCGGCATCCTCCCCGGCGCGACCGTGGGGCTCTACGGGTTCGGCGGTTCCGCGCACTTGGCTATTCAAGTGCTCAAACATTGGAAGTGCCGCGTCTTCGTGATGAGTCGCGGCGGCATTCATCGCGACCTCGCCGAAGAGCTCGGCGCCGACTGGATCGGCGACGCCATGGCGTCTCCGCCCGCGTCGCTCGACGCGGCCATCCTCTTCGCGCCCGCGGGCGAACTCGTCCCGCCGGCACTTCGCGCGCTCGATCGCGGCGGGATCCTTGCGATTGCGGGAATCTACCTGTCGCAGATTCCGCCGCTCGACTACGAGCGCGACCTTTTCTACGAGCGTGAAATTCGCAGCGTGACCGCGAACACGCGCGCCGACGCCGAAGAGTTCCTCGCGATCGCCGGGGAGATCCCGATCAAGACGTCCACAATCGGCATGCATCTGGACGAGGCAAACCGTGCGCTCGCGATGCTCAAACACGACGAGCTGCGCGGCGCGGCGGTATTGCACGTAACGTAATGGGGCAGCAGGCGACGACCGCCTAGACGGCGCAGAACGCCGTGATGGCCGTTCGCATTCGCGCGCTCCGCATTGCACTCGTGCTGCCGTTCGCGCTGCAAGCGTGCAGCGGCACACTCGGCGAACGCGTGCGCGAGAACGTGCATCGAACCGTCGCCTCCGGCGACGCGCCGATCGTACGGGTCGACAATGTGACCGGTTCGGTTCGCATCGACGGTTCGAACAAGCCGTTCGTCGACGTCCAGGCGACGAAGTACGGTTACGATCAAAGCGAACTGGGCAGGATCGCGATCGAGGTCGGCCGCCAAGGCGATGTGGTTTCCGTCGAAACGCGATACTCCGGCGGCGTGCACGGAGGCGGCGTTCGATACCGCATCACGGTTCCGGCCGGCGCGTCCCTGCGTATCAGCAACATCGCGGGTGCAGTCGACCTTTCGGGCGTGCGCGGCGATCTCGACGTCGAAACGCAGGCCGGCGAAATCACCGCCGATGCGGGAGTCGTCGGCGCAAATCGATCGATCGATCTGCGGGCGACGACCGGCGCCATTACGCTCACGATCGCACCCGAGAGCAGCGCGCGTGTCGAAGCGCAGAGCACGGTCGGCGATTTTTCGAGCGACGTCCGCGGCGTTTCGCAAGAGCGCCGGAACGTCGTCGGTTCCCGCGGCAGTGGAATCATCGGCTCCGGCAGCGCGCGCATCCGTTTGACGACGACGACCGGCGCGATCGCACTGCGCGAAAGGTAGCAAGAGCTCTTCGCAAGCTGGAGGTCCCAGAGCCGGCGAAGAAGAGGCCGATATGGAGTTCCGCATCATCAGCCATGCTTGTCTCGACGTTACCGCCGCAGGCAAGCGGCTGGTCATCGATCCGTGGCTGAACGAGCCGACCTACTGGTCGGCGTGGTGGCACGCACCCCCGCCGGTCTTCGGGCCTGAGATCTTCGACGCCGATTACGTCTACATTACGCATTGGCATTTCGATCACTTCGATCCCAAGACGCTGCGGAAATTCCACAAGCAGACGACCGCGATCGTACCAAAATTCCCAATCTCGGGGCTGAAGCAGCAACTGGAACAAATCGGATTCGAACGCATCGTGGAGCTGCGCCACGGCGAAAAGATAGTCCTCGGCGAGGGGTTTTCGCTGACCAGTTATCAGATCAGTTTTCAAGACGACAGCGTCGCGGTCGTCGAAGCGGATGGCGTGATCTTGTTCGATCTCAACGACGCCAAACCGTTGCCGTCGACGTGGAAGACGTTTCGCGCGAAATATCCGGAGCCCGACTTTATGCTGCGAAGTCACTCGCCGGCCTGGTCGTATCCCACGCGTTACACGTTTGAGGACCCGGCGGACCGTCTCCCGGTTGATGCGCGCACGTACATGGAGGCTTTTGTTGCCGCGGCCCAGCAGCTTCGTCCGCGTTACGCCGTTCCGTTTGCGAGCGGAATCTGCCACTTGCACCGCGAGGTGCGCGACGAGAACCGCTTTTTGGTCTCCGCGCCCGAAATGAAGGCCTACTTCGAAGCGAATGCGACGCGCGCGCCGCACACCTCGCTCCTCGTCATGCCGGTCGGCAGCCGATGGTCGCCGGAGAAAGGTTTCGAGCTGACCGATAACGTGGTCGACGACATCGTCGCGTACGCAGAAGAGCGCGCGAAAGCGGAGGGCGAGCGCCTCGAGAAGACCTATCGTTCGGAGGGCGCGAAAGAAATTTCGTTCGACGACTTTTCCAAATATTTCGATAAGTTCTTCAAGGCGACGCGGCTGCTGCGTCCGCTCATCCGCAAGACGCGCTGGGTCTTCCCGATCGAGAGTCAAAAGGAATTTTGGTGCGTCGATTTCGGGAAAGCGGCGATCGAACGCAGCGACCGGATGCCCGAGACCTACGATAGCGTCGTTTCGGTAAGCCCCGCGGTGCTCTCCGGATCGCTTCGGAACGACGTTTTCACCAACGTCGATATTTCGAAGCGCTGGCGCGTGCACATCAAGCGCGGCAGCGCGATGCGCCACTTCGTGCTCGCCAACTTGTTGCTGCTCTACGAAGCCGAGTATCTCTCACCGAAGCGGCTCTTTTCATGGCGCTTCTTGAGCGGCTATGCGCGGCGCTTTCCCGAGGTCCTCGACTACGCGCGGATGGCGTTCCTCACGGCGACTAAGGGCAAAGACTCGCTCGTCACCGCCGTGACGAGCATCGCCGAAGGCTAGCGGCGTTTCGATGCGGCGATCTACCTGCGCTCTAGCCGCCGCATCGTTCCTGGCAGGCTGCGTGAATAACGCCGCGGCTCCGGCGCTCCCGGCACCGCAACAGCGCGTGGTCACGCTGACAAAGAGCCCGATCAAACACGTCGTGTTGATAGTTCAAGAGAATCGCACGTTCAACGATTTCTTCGCTACCTATCCCGGTGCCGACGGTTCGACTACCGGCAAAGCGGAGCCAAACTCGACCTGCGGAATAACCGGCGAGGAAACGGTCAAACTCAAAGAGAGCGCGCTCGTCACCCGTCGGCACGGCAAGCCGCAGGATCTCCCGCACACGTATAAAGCCTACGACACCGCGCGCGACGGAGGCGCGATGGACGGCTTCGACAAGTTGACGTTCGGCAACGGCCTCCCGACGTGCACCTATCCCTATCAGTACACCAATCCATCGCAAATCAAGCCGTATTGGGACATGGCACAGCAGTACGCGCTTGCCGAGCACATGTTCACGACTCAAGGCAGCAGCAGTTTCACCGCGCATCAGGATCTGATCGCCGGCGATGCGGTCATCAAGCCGAACGAGTCTTTCGTCGATCTCCCGTCGTGCTCGGGCGGCGGGTGCATCTGGGGCTGCGACGCGCCGAAGGGAACGCAAACGTCGCTAATCACCAAAGACGACGTGTTCGAGCCCGGTGCAGGCCCCTTTCCCTGCGTGAACTACCCGACGCTGCGCGACCGGCTCGACAAAAACGCCGTCACGTGGCGTTACTACGTTCCGTCGATGTGCTGCAAGGTGTACGGCAAGCTGCTCAGCGCTTTCGACGCTATCAAGGCCGTACGTTACGGACCGGAGTGGAAGGACGGACACATATCGAGCCCTCAAACCAACATCTTCAGCGACGTTACGAACGGCAGCCTTCCCAACGTCTCGTGGGTGATTCCGGACGAGAACGATTCCGATCACCCCGG
>DASXGO010000058.1:0-5291 GCA_036489055.1 Candidatus Cybelea sp.
GACCCGGAGACGAAAAATTCGGCGACGCCGACGCCGAGCAGCGAGTCGGGAACGGTCAAGCCGTGTGCTGAAAGCCAACCGCCGAACGGCGCATTGGTGCCGAGCAGGTAGATCAACATCAGACCCGACGCGACCGGCGGAAATGCAAGTGGGAGCGCGAGCAAAAAAATAGCGGCGACGCGGAGGCGCGGGGGCAGCCGGGCTAGGCAGTAGCCGGCCGGGACGCCCAAAATCGTCGCGGCCAGCGTCGCGCCGGCAGACGCGATCAACGAGACGCGCAGTGCTTCGGCTCCGGTGCTCGCAACGACCCCGATCGCCTCTCCCGGAGGCATCGCGACGAGCACCGCTGCCACCGGCGCAACCACTGCCGCGATGAGGACCAGCGCGGCGAGGACGAAAAGCGGGCCGGGCCAGGGGCGCGTCATGCAGGAGGCTTCACCAGGTTATCGCGCAGAGCGTGCTGGTGGGCGCAGTCCTTTTCAAAGTATTCATCATCGCGCTGGCGCTCTCGCTCGACGTTTTTGCGGTCAGCGTCGGCGTTGGCGTGCGGCCCATTCCGCGCCGGCGAAAATTCCGAATCGGACTGACCTTCGCGGCGGCAGAGATCACGATGATCTGTTTGGGCGCGGGGCTTGGAGAAGCAGCTGGCCATTTGATCGGCGATTACGCCGGATATATCGGTTTTGCCGCTCTGGTTGCCGTCGGACTCTATATGGTCAAAGAGAGCCGCAGCGAGTTCGGCGAAACCTCGCGCCTCAATCTGGCCAGCGGACGAGGGCTCATCCTGGCCTCGCTCTCGGTCAGCCTCGACTCGCTCGGCGTCGGGTTCTCCATCCTCTACATCGGCGTTCCGATGCCGGTTTCGCTGATCGTTATCGCGTGCGTCTCACTGGGAGCGACGACGTTGGGTCTCACGCTCGGCCGGATGCTGGGACGATGGTCGGAACAAAATGCAGCCTTCTACGGCGGCATCTTGCTGGCACTCACCGGCGTACTCTTTGCCGTTCTCAAGGCGCTTCGGATTGGATAATGAACGAGTTTGCATGCGTGTAGGCGCGGCGCTGCTCGAGCTGGCCAACGCGGCGCAGGCGCGCTCGATCTTCGTCGTCGGAATCGGCCGGGACGTCGGCAAAACGACGGCACTGCGCGCCATCTACCGCGCCGCCTGCGATACCCGTACGCCAATCGGCTTGGCCTCCTGCGGGATTGCCGCAAGCCGAAAACCGCGCCTTTGGCTGCAGCCGAAGACGGTCTTCGTAACGGCGCGCGACGCGCTGCCGCGGACGCCTGCCGCCGAGATCGTTCGGCTCTCATCGTTGCGAACTGCGGGCAGCGGGCTGCTCTATGGACGCGTCGCCGCAAGTGGATTTTACGAGCTCGCCGGACCACCGACCGCAGCGGGCGTACGCGAAGTCGTCGACGAATTGCGTGCTTTGAGCGAAATCGTCCTGATCGACGGCGCGGTCGACCGCGTTGCGGCGCTGGCCGGAGCCGACGGCGCGATTGTCGTCGCCTGTGGCGCCGCGGCGGCGAAGTCGATGCCCGAAGCGGTGGACGAGATCGCGTCGCTCGTTGCGAGGCTGCGCATACCGCGCTACGATTCCAGCGAGCCTGCCATTCATCTGGACGGGGCGCTGACTGCGTCGGCGGCGGCTGCGTTTATTGCGGCGCGCGAACGGCGCGCAATCGTCGTTCGCGATCCCACGCAAATCGCATTGGCCGGTAAGGCCGGATCGCGCGCGCTCGCGCAGCTGCGCGTCAGATGCCGCCGGCCGCTGCGCGTGGTCGCGGCAACCGTCGCATCGATCGCACCGGAACGCAGCTTCGAGCCGCGCGCCTTCGCTCGCGCCGTCGCCGATGCAACGGATTTACCAACCTTCGACGTCTACGCGGGTGCGAGAGCGGCATGAAAGCGGGAGATCTGCTCGACGCGGCGAGCGCCAACGTGCTCGGATTCGAATGGCTCATGAAAGCGGTCGCTCCAGTCTCACAGTATGGCGACCGAGCCTTTTCTGAAGTGCTGCCGTTTCGCGCGGGAGACGAAGCTGCCGCGCACGAGCGTGCCGTTCGCATCGCAAGCGCCGCGGCGGCACTCGACGTAGAGCGGCTCGACGGCATCCGTGCGGCGCTCGCGCAGCTTCCCGACGCTGCCAGCGCCGTCGCGCGGGCCTCGATGGGCGATTCGCTGGACGATCCACAGTTTCTTGAACTGCAGCGTTTCTGTTCGACGGTTGAGCGCGTCGAGAACTTATTAGCGCCCTGGGCCCAGCGCGAGCCGATCGCAAACGAGGGCATCCGCGCGGTTGCCGCGGCGCTCGCTCCAGGGAACCGCAATGAACTCGGATTCTATCTTGCCGGCGCGTTCGATGCCGAGCTGAGAAGCGCGCGCGAACGTCTCGAACGCGTGCAGGCGGAGCTCGATTCGGTGCGCGGCCGCGAACGAGAGACCGTTGCGCGCGCGCTGGCACGAGACGAAATTGCGGGCGACGAGTTTATCGTTATGCGCGACGACGTTCGGGGCGCACTGCCGGCGGGCATTCGCGTCCTGCGTGAGTCGCCGACCTATCGTTTGTGTACCCTGGAATACGGCGAAGCGGCGCTTGCGGCACTCGAACGTCGCGATGCCGCCGCTACGGCCGTGGGCGAAGCCGAAGAGCGCGTGCGCGCGCGGCTCTCGTCGGTCGTGCGCGACCACGCCGCGGCGCTCGACGCGGCAGCGGTGCAGATCGGCGCGCTCGACGTGACGCTCGCGGCGGCGCATTTCACGCAGCGCCATCGTTGCGAGCCGGCGGCGATTGCTAGGGAGCCGGCGCTGGCGTTCAGTCAAGCGCGCTTTCTGCCGCTGGAGGCGGAGCTCGAAGCGGTGGGTCGCCGCTTTGTCGCGCTCGATCTCGAGCTTTGCGACACGGCGGTCCTGACCGGACCGAACATGGGCGGCAAGAGCGTATGCTTGCAAACGTGCGGATTCGTCGCGCTCTGCGCAGCCTACGGTTTGCCGGTGCCGGCCGCGAACGCGCGGGTCGCGCTCTTCGATCAGATCGCGTGGCTGGGGTTGGGTCGCGAGGCGCAGTCCGGCGGATTGCTCTCATCGTTCGCACGCGAAGTCTTGGACCTCAAAGCGATTCTCGCACGCGACGCGCCGCGGCTCTTGATCCTCGTTGACGAGTTCGCGCGAACGACGACGCCGCACGAAGGCAGAGCACTCTTGGTTGCATTGCTCGCGCGGTTGCGCGAACGCGCAGCGTGCTGCATGGCGGCAACCCACCTCGCTGGTATCCCGGCCGCAGCCGGCGTCCGGCATTTCGCGGTACGCGGCTTGCGCGGTATTCCTGCGCGGCCGCCGACTCAGGATGTCGGCGAAGCGCTCTCCGCGCTCGCCGACGCGATGGACTACACCATTTCGGAGGTCGGCGGGGACGAGCGTCCGCGCGCCGACGCGATCGCGCTCACCGCGCTGCTCGGGCTGGATGAGGCTTTCGTCGATGCGGCGTATCAAGTGTTATCGCAATGAACCCGCTCGTCATCACCTGCGCCCCCGTCGGCGCCGAGGTACGCCCCGATCAGACGCCCTATCTTCCCTACACGCCGCATCTGCTCGGCGAGACGGCGCGCGCCATCCGCGAAGCCGGGGCTTCGATCATCCACGTGCATTGCCGCAACGACGACGGCACGAATACGCATAGCGTCGAACGTTTCCGTGAAGCCTACGATGCGATTCGCGCGACGAGCGATTTGATCGTACAGTTCTCCACCGGCGGCGCGATCGGGATGACGCCGGAGGAACGCGCGGGCGTGCTCGAGCTGCGTCCCGAGATGGCGACGCTGACCTGCGGAAGCGTGAACTTCGGCGACGAGATCTTCGAAAATAGTTTTCCGATCATGCGCGCGCTGCTGAAGAAGATGAACGAGTTCGGCGTTCGTCCGGAGCTCGAAATCTTCGATAAGGGGCACATCGCCAACGCCCGCAAGCTCGCGCGGGAGCGGCTGCTCAGCTTTCCGCAGCACGTCGACTTGGTACTCGGCGTGCCGGGCGGATTGGAGGCGACGGTTTCCAACTTAGCCGACCTCGTGGACGACCTTCCGGAGGGCTGCACGTGGTCCGTGGCCGGAATCGGCCGCCAGCAGCTCCCGATGGCCATGACGGCGATCGCGATGGGCGGCCACGTGCGCGTCGGTTTGGAGGATAATCTCCACTACAGTCGCGGGCGATTGGCACGCAACGAGGAGCTGGTCGCGCGCGTCGCTCGCATCGCGGCCGAGGCCGGCCGTAAGGTCGCCACACCTGACCAAGCGCGAAAACTTCTAGGGCTAGCGATGCCCAGCGCGGGGGTAGCGGCCGTTTAACGTCCAATAACGGCGCCCACATTGTTCACTTACGTCGTACGCCGGACGCTTCAAGCGATACCGCTGCTTCTGGCTATCTCGGTGATCCTATACGCGATCCTGTATAACATGCCGGGCGGACCGCTGGCGCCCTACCTACAGAACCCGCATATCACCGCCGCCGACATCGCGCGGCTCAAGCATAATCTCGGCATGGATCAGCCCGTGCCGATCCAGTATTTTAAGTGGCTCGGCCACATTCTCGTCGGCGATATGGGGTACTCGACGAGCAACTCGGAACCGGTTTTCCAGGCGCTCGTCGAACGGCTGCCGGCTACGCTGGAGCTCATGGGAGCCTCGCTGTTGATCTCGATCGGGCTCGGCATTGGGGCGGGGATGATTTCCGCCGTCTACCGCTACTCGTTCATCGATTACTTCATCACGACGCTCGCGTTCTTCGGACAATCGATGCCGGTCTTTTGGTTCGCCCTGATGATGCAGCTCGCGTTCGCGGTGCACGGCATCCCGCTCCCCGGCGGTTACATGATCCAGCTTCCCTCGGCGAGTCTCTCGAGCAGCGACACGTTCGACTTAGGCGATCGGCTCGTCCATCTCATCTTGCCCGCGACGGTCCTTTCACTGCTCGGCCTGGCGACGTTCAGCCGATTCATGCGTTCGTCGCTGCTTGAAGTGCTCGGTACCGATTACATGCGAACGGCGGCAGCTAAAGGGCTCTCGTTCCGGACGATCTTGTTCAAGCATGGGCTCAAGAACGCGCTGATTCCCGTGGTAACGATCATCGCATTGTCGCTTCCCGGACTCATCGGCGGCGCGATCATTACCGAGACGATCTTCGCATGGCCGGGAATGGGACGGCTCTTTATCACCGCGCTCAATCAGAGCGATCTCGCGCTGCTGATGGGATATCTGATTTTGATCGCATTCCTCGTCGTCTTTTCAAATCTATT
>DASXGO010000127.1:0-4684 GCA_036489055.1 Candidatus Cybelea sp.
CGTCTTCACGGGCGTCGGCGAGCGGACGCGCGAAGGCAACGACCTCTGGCTGGAAATGAAAGAGTCGGGCGTACTCGCTCAGACCACGCTCGTCTTCGGCCAGATGGACGAACCGCCGGGCGTGCGCTTCCGCGTCGCGCAAACCGGAGTGACGATGGCGGAATATTTCCGCGACGAGCTCGGCGCAGACGTGCTGCTCTTCATCGACAACATCTTCCGCTACATGCAAGCCGGCTCGGAGGTCTCGGCGCTTATGGGCCGCATGCCGTCGGCGGTCGGCTATCAGCCGACTCTGGGCACCGACATGGGCGTGCTCGAAGAGCGCATCACGTCGACCCGAAAAGGCTCGATCACGTCCGTGCAGGCGGTATACGTGCCGGCCGACGACTACACCGATCCGGCCGTCGCGACGACCTTCGCGCATCTCGACGCGACGACGGCGCTCTCGCGGCCGATTTCTGAGCTGGGCATCTATCCGGCGGTCGATCCGCTCGCCTCGACCTCGCGAATCCTCGATCCGCAGATCATCGGCGAAGAGCACTATAGCGTCGCGCGCGGCGTCCAAGAAATCTTGCAACGTTATCGCGACCTTCAAGACATCATCGCGATCCTCGGTGTCGAGGAACTCTCCGAGGACGACAAAGTCGCGGTCGCGCGAGCGCGGCGCATCCAGCGCTTCTTCTCCCAGCCGTTCTTCGTGGCCGAGCAGTTCACTGGGCGGCCGGGGAAATACGTCAAGCTCGCCGAGACGGTCGCGTCGTTCAAGGAAATCCTCGAAGGCAAGGTCGACGATTTGCCGGAAGGCGCGTTCTTCTACGCCGGCACGATCGACGAAGTGCGCGAAAACGCCGAACGGATGGCTCGTGGTTAGTGCCCCCAGCCATAGATCGCGTTACATTCAACCCGAAGGGCTGGGCCGCTATCGTCCTGACGCTGCGTTGCTCGTCGGTCACATAGCTACTACTATGCTTCCTCCTCGCGCCTTGCCTCAGGACGACAACGGTCCCCGCGAATGTGACGGTATCTATGGCTGAGGGCACTCGCAGCGTTCCCTTTAAGCTCGTCACTCCGACAGAGGTCGTCTTCGAAGGCGATGCGGAGCTCGTCATCGCGGTCACGACCGAAGGCGAAGAAGGCATCCTGCCGCGGCACGCGCCGTTGCTGGCTGCGTTGCGGCCCGGCATCCTGCGAGCGAACGTGCTCGGCGACGGCGGCGGCGCTCCATCGCGGCTCGAGCTGGCAACGAGCGAAGGGTTCATGCAGGCGCTGCCGGATCGCGTCACCGTTTTGGTCGACGAAGCGATGCGCTTCGAAGAGGTCGTGGTCGCCGAAGCGAGACGAGAGCTCGACGAGGCGACGGAGCGCCAGAAGGCTGCTGCCGGCGATGCAACGGCCTACGTGCGCGAACAAGCAATCATCGATTTTGCCAACGCCAAGCTGCGGTTGACCGGACACAGGTAGGCTAGCGGGCAGTCCGCGCGGTAAGACTGCCTTTAGGATGCTCGATCGGCTTGAAACGACGCTGCGGATTCGCGGAGGCGCGCGGCTAGAAGGCTCTGTCGCGACCCACGGCGCGAAGAACGCCGCTTTGCCGATTATGGCGGCTTCGCTGCTGGCAAAGGGAACGGTGACGCTCCATCGCGTTCCGCGCATCACCGACGTTTCGGTGATGTCCTCGCTGCTGGAAGCGCTCGGCGCGCGGATCCGGTATGAAGGCGACAACACCGTCACGATCGACGCGAGCAATGCTGCTTCGTACCGT
The DNA here is from genome assembly GCA_036489055.1 of Candidatus Cybelea sp. Taxonomy (GTDB): domain Bacteria; phylum Vulcanimicrobiota; class Vulcanimicrobiia; order Vulcanimicrobiales; family Vulcanimicrobiaceae; genus Cybelea. Next base: position 1,763 of record DASXGO010000127.1, read on the forward strand.
GCGCCATATGCGCTGGTTCGCAAGCTGGCAGCCTCTTTTGACGTCGTAGGGCCGCTGCTGGGACGCTTCGGCCGCGCCGAGGTTCCGTTGCCCGGCGGCTGCGTGCTCGGCACGCGCGCGACGGACATGCACGAACAAGCTTTCGTTGCGCTCGGATGCGACGTTCACAACGCGCACGGGTATCTGATCGCGCGATCGAAGGGTCCGCGGCTGCGCGGCGGCGAGATCGAGTTTCGAATGTCGAGCGTGGGCGCGACGAAGAACGCGATGCTTGCCGCGGTCCTAGCCGATGGCACCACGCGGCTCAATAACGTCGCGATGGAACCTGAGGTCGTGGACCTCGCCAACTTCCTGATCGCAATGGGCGCGAAGATCTCCGGACACGGAACCGATACGATCGCGATCGATGGCGTGCGCGAGCTTCACGGTGTGGAGTATGAGATCATCGCCGATCGCATCGTCGCGGGCACGCTGTTGCTCGCCGGTGCCGTTACGCGCGGCGACGTCACCGTGACGAACTGCAAGCCCGAACATCTCGGGGCGCTGACGTACAAGCTCGTTGAATGCGGCGTCGTCGTGATGAACGGCGAGGATTGGATTCGGGTAAAAGCCGACGGCATTACCGGCGGAACGGACATTCTTACCGCGCCTTATCCGGGCTTCCCCACCGATCTGCAGCCGCAGATGGTCGGATTTCTCTGCACGTGTCCGGGCACGAGCGTCGTCGAGGAATCAATTTTCAATGCACGCTTTTCGTACGTCAACGAACTCGCGCGCATGGGTGCCGACGTCAAAGTGACGATGGAGAGTAACGCAGCCGTTATCAAAGGTCCCAAGCAGCTCTCCGGCGCTCCCGTAGAAGCGCCGGATATCCGAGCCGGCGCGGGGCTCGTCACCGCGGGACTTGCCGCGGTTGGTGAGACTGAGATCATAGGGCTCGAGTATATCGACCGCGGCTACGAGCGATTGGAAGAACTGCTTTCGGAGTTGGGCGGCCAGGTTCAGCGCAGCAGCGGCGTAACGCCGCTCGTCGAGCCGGCGGGGCTCTTCGAGACCAGCGAATACCCACGCGTTTCGGCAACCGGTTAATTCGCGTTTTAATTCACATTTTTTAGTAGGAGTATTTCTTGGACATCGGGATCGATCTCGGTACGGCAAACGTGCTCGTGCACGTCAAGGGGAAAGGAATCGTGCTGCGCGAGCCGTCGGTCGTGGCAAAGGACGTCAATAGCGGACGAGTCCTAGCGGTCGGCGAGGAAGCCCGCCAGATGCTGGGACGCACCCCGTCGCACATTCAAGCAATTCGGCCGCTGCGGGACGGCGTCATCGCCGATTTCGAAGTCACCGAAGCGATGCTTTCGTATTTCATCAAGAAAGTCATGAAAGATCGCTCCTGGTGGTCCTCGATCGTGAAGCCCAAGCCGCACGTCACGATCTGCGTGCCGGCCGAGATCACCAGCGTCGAGGAGCGCGCGGTAAGAGATGCCGCCAAGCTCGCCGGCGCGCGCGACGTCGGGATCATCGAAGAGCCGATGGCTGCGGCGATCGGCGCGGGCTTGCCGATCGACGGTCCGTCGGGCAGCATGGTCGTCGACATCGGCGGCGGAACGACGGACGTCGCCGTCATTTCTCTTGGAGGGATCGTCGTTTCTCAATCACTGCGCGTCGCGGGCAACAAGATGGACGAAGCGATCGTGCGATACATCCGCCGTGTCTACAACCTGATGATCGGCGAACGGACTGCGGAAGAGATCAAGATCAAAATCGGCTCCGCTTACAAATTGGAGCAAGAGCTTGCGATGGAAATTCGCGGTCGGGATCTGATCAACGGCTTACCGAAAACCGTCAAGATCACGAGCGAAGAGATTCGTGAAGCGCTCTCCGAGCCGGTGGGCGCGATCGTCGAAGCGGTGAAGGCCGTGCTGGAAAAGACGCCGCCGGAGCTCGCGGCGGACATCATCGACCGCGGGATCATTCTGACCGGCGGCGGTGCGCTGCTGCGCGGTTTCGAGAAGCTGCTCTCCGAAGTGACGGGTGTTCCGGCAATCGTTGCGGACGATCCGCTCTCCTGCGTTGCAATCGGGACCGGCGCAAGACTGCGCGTGTAGGAGCTGCTACGGAATTGGGCGAGCGACATTTCAAGCAAATCATCGACGCTCGCGCTGCCAAAGTCGATGAGGTCGCAGAAGAGGTTGCAGCGGTCGTCTTTTCCGGCGGTACCGTCATTCTCCCCAACGACACGAGCTATCTGATCGGCTGCGACCCGTACGATTCCGAAGCGATCGACCGCGTTTACGCGGCGATGGGCAGGCCCGACAACCGTCCGCTCACAATGCACGTCGCAACGGCGCAAGAGTTCTTAGAGTATGCTGTGGACAATCCGCTTGCAGCGCACGCCGCCAAACGGCTGCTTCCGGGGCCGGTCATTCTGCTCATTCGCAAACCGAAGTTCGTGAGCGATGAGTTGGCTGCAGGCTTGCACACGCTTGCGTTTCGCGTGCCGGACGATCCATTCGCGCGGGGCGTGCTCGAACGCTGCGGGCCGATTGCCGGCACCACGGCGAATCCGCGCGGCGGCGCACGCTATCTCGGAGGGGAAGACCGCTCGATGCTTCCTGATGCCGATCTCATGGTAGAGCATGGACCGACACGCTATAATATCGAATCTTCAATCATCGATCTCTCCGGCAACCGCCCGCGTCTGCTTCGTGAAGGCACCGTTTCAGAGCAGCGGCTCTGCGAGTTGCTCGGTCCGATCGAACGCCCGACGGTGAAAGTACGCATACCACGATCATGAGTCGCAGAGTTCTCGCGCTGGCCGGCCTCGTCGCCCTGGCGACGCCGTTGGCCGGCGCCGCGCCGCCCCGATCGCCCGGCCCCAAGGCCTCGGCGCACGTGCCTTCTCCGCCGCCCAAGGCCGGC
>DASXGO010000128.1:0-3303 GCA_036489055.1 Candidatus Cybelea sp.
GACGGGCGTCTGCGAGTGGTTACGTCAAGGGCTGACGAAACGCGCTCCGATTATTGCGAGAGATAGGTTGCCGGTCTGGGGAAGATGCGGGTTGGAATTCCGGCGAAAGCTGGGTCGCCGCATTGCCACAGCAAGAACGCATATTCGTCCGTCAGCAACTCTTCGCTCTGTTTGCGCGACGCGGCTAAGAAGCCGTGACCGGCATCGTAGTCGACGCGCAGTAGGATCGGACGGCCGCTCGTAGTCGCCTTTTGAAGCCGCGCGGTGAACTTCGCGAGCTCCCACGACGAGACGCGCGGGTCGTTGTAGCCGGTAACGAGCATGACGCCCGGATAGGCGGTGCCGGGGATGACGTGCTCGTAGGCGTCCATCGCGTAGAGCGCCTTGAATCCAACTTGGTTCCGCTGCGTACCGAACTCAGGAATGTTGGGCGGGCCGTTTGGCGAGAATTCCATCCGGAACGCATTGCTTGCGCCGACCACGTCGAGGGCAGCGGCAAAGAGATGCGGCTGCGTCGTAATCGCCCGGCCGATCGTGATTCCGCCGGCGCTCGTGCCTTCACCGGCGAGGTGTGCCGATGACGTGTAGTGATGGTCGATCAAATAGCGGCCGCAAGCGATAAAATCTTGCCACGTGTGCGGCTTCGTAGTAATCATTCCAGCTTGATGCCAAGCCTCGCCGAACCAGCCGCCGCCGCGTGGGTGGCAAACGGCAAAGACACCGCCGCGCTCCATCCAGGCTACGCGCGTTGCGCTGAACGACGGATTGAGCTCGATGCCGTAAGCGCCGTAGCCCTCCAAATAGGTTGGGTGCGTACCGTCGAGCTTGAGGTCTTTGCGATAGACGATCGAGAGCGGCACCATCGTGCCGTCTTGACTGCGTGCCGTAACCTCGGACGACGTGTACGGCGACATGTCGACGTTAGCGAGCTCCTTCAAATGGGTGTCGCTGACCGTGCCGTTGGCGTCGGCCGTATAGTACAGCTGCGAATGCGTCCAGCCCGTCATTCCGAAGGTGACGCCGGCTTCACGCGGATCGGTCACGATCGTATTAATATAGCCTTGGAACGGCAGGGTAAGATTGGTCGCGGCGCCGGGTGCGCCATCGCTGTCGAGCGCAACGCGCGTGATTCGGCCGAATCCGCCGTTGCGCGAGAGCACGTACAAACCATCGGCCGCTACGCTGATATTCTCGACGATCGGAACGCCCGCGGGAATTACCGTTTGCGCAGCCGCGACGTTGGGCGCGTCGAGCGAGGTCGAGACGACCTTGTAGGTTGCCGCATTTTTGTGCGTGAGGAGATAGATCGTCGCGCTCGTTAGGTCGTAGGCGGTGACGTCGTCGGCCGTCGTTGCGACCGTTCTCCACGCGACGTCGCTCGATGCGATCGGTCCCGTCCGCGCCGCATAGATCGTCACTTCATTTTGAACGCCGTGGACGGCCACCGCGAGCATGTACGGCGAGGCCGGCGAGTACACGACGATCGGAAAATCCGTCGCGCCGAACGGGATCTGCGGATTTACCTTGTAGCCGAAGATCGGTACGTCCCGGTCCGGATCGCGCCCGAGGACGTGAAGATAGGCTACCGCACGCGTTTCCTTGTCCGTTTCGGGCTCGCCGGGCTTCATCTTCGGGAAGCGGACGTAATAGAACGATTGATTGTCGGGAAGCCAGCTGGTTACGCCGACATAATAGGCGCGATCGATTGCATCCGGGAGCACACGGGCGGTGGCCGTTTCGACGACGTGGATAACCGCGGCTTCGGAACCGCCTTCGGAAATTCCGTAGGCTACACGGCTGCCGTCGAGCGACGGTAGAAAATAGTTGATCGTAAAATGCTTGCCGGACGTTGCAAGCGTCTGAGGATCGATCAAGACGCGCTCGTCGCCCCCGTCTACGTTGCGGACGTAGAGCTTGGGCGAGTTATCGCCGGGCTTCAGCTTGAGATAAAAGAAGTACGGCCCGTCGCGCGTGACGCCCGTAACGGAGCTGCCGGCGTTATCGAGCGCCGCAATCCGATCGAAGAGTTGCTGTCGCGGAGTACCGAGGTTGGCCAAGACCGCACGCGCGTACCGGTTCTGGTCGCTGAAAAAGCTGACGACGACCGGATCCTTCATATTTTCGAAGTAGCGGTACGGATCGGTGACCGATATCCCGTACTTCGTTACGCCGACCGGGCGCTGGGGCGGAATGGGCGGCGGAGTCGGGAAGCCCGCGGCGGCGAGCGCGCTCCCGGCGATCGACGGCGCGCCGAGCGCCACACCGGCGACCGAGCCCAACGACGTCAGGCCAACAAAAAAAGCAACGATAGCAACTCGTGACATGGCCGATTTTATTCAACGGCCGGCATGAGGCGCCTACTCTGGGACCAGCGCCTCCCGCCATTCGCGCACGCTCCAACGCGAAACGACGCCGTTGAGCACGAAGGGATCTCCCGTTGCAAACTCTTCGGCGGCTTCGTGCGTCGTGAAGATGCCCATCGCGCCGTGCGCCGGGTCGGCAAATGGTCCGACCATCAGGAGCGTTCCGGCCTTTGAGAACTCGCCCCATCGTTCGCGATGCGCGGCGATATGCAGCGGCGCCTTCTGCACCACGTCCGGCGAGGATTCATAGTAGAGTACGTACTTCATCTCATCCCTTTTCGAGGAGCCTCGCGGCGATTCGTGCAAGCTATTTCGCGTGAAGGGTCGCGCGGAAAAATACGACGAGCTTGCGCGCAAGCGCGAGCTCTCCGAGACGCCGGCGGGCGCGAAAGCCGTCGAAAAGCAGCACCAGCGCGGAAAACGCTCGGCGCGTGAACGCGTGCAGATGTTGGTCGACGAGGATTCGTTCGTCGAGTTCGACAGGTTCGTTGTGCATCGCACCAATGCGTTTGGGCTCGACGAAAAAGAGTTCCTCGGCGACGGCGTCATCACCGGACGCGCGACGATCGACGGCCGCCAGATCTTTCTGTTCTCGCAAGATTTTTCGGTGCTCGGCGGTTCGTTGGGAGAAGCGTTCGCGGAGAAGATTTGCAAGGTGATGGACCTCGCCGTCCGCACCGGCTCGCCCGTCATAGGCATCAACGACTCCGGCGGCGCCCGGATTCAAGAGGGAGTCGTTTCCCTGGGGGGATACGCGGAAATTTTTTGGCGCAACGTTCAGGCCAGCGGCGTCATTCCGCAGATCAGCCTCATCGCGGGCCCCTGTGCGGGCGGCGCCGTCTACTCTCCGGCAATCACCGACTTCATCTTGATCACCGAGAAGATCTCGCAAATGTTCATTACCGGACCCGAGATCATCAAGACCGTCACGGGCGAGGAC
>DASXGO010000084.1:0-2362 GCA_036489055.1 Candidatus Cybelea sp.
GCAACGGAGCGAGCGACGTGATCGGCACGCTTACCGATAAGCGGAAGTACGGGCCGAATATTCCCATCTGCCAAGACTACCGGACGCTCGGGGACGAACTGGACGCAGCAGGCCTGAGCTGGAAACTGTACAGCGTAAAGAATTTTCAATGGGTGGCCTACGGTTCGATTCGTCACATTCGATATGGACCGGATTGGAACGAGAACGTCATCGGCTCGCCGGCGAAAGTGATTGCGGACCTCGCGCGAGGTGAGCTTGCTGACGTGACGTGGGTCACGCCGACGTGTGAAAATTCCGACCACGCGGCTTGCGCGAGCGCATCTGGTCCTCAGTGGGTGGCCGACGTCGTCAACGCCGTCGGTAAGAGCCGGTTTTGGAACTCGACGGCGATTTTCATCATGTGGGATGAGTGGGGCGGCTGGTACGACCACGTCGAGCCGCCGTACGTCGACTTCGACGGCCTCGGCTTCCGGGTGCCGTTGCTGGTTATCTCTCCTTTTGCAAAGCGCGGGTACGTTTCGCACGTGCGGTACGAACACGGCAGCATTTTGAAATTCATCGAAGACCGCTTCGATCTGCCGCGTCTGAGCGCCAGCGACACTCGCGCGAACTCGCCGGCCGGCGATTGCTTCGACTTCACCCAACAGCCGCGAAAGTTTCAGCCTTTTGGCAAACCGCTTCGCCTGCAAGATGCGTTAAGGATGGAGCGTAGCGAAAGCACGACCATTCCCGACGAATAGTCACCAGGGTGGCGGAGCGCTTCACAATTCTTTTATATTTTGGGCGGAAGATACGACGATGGTCCGCCCGATTACGGCGTTCCGGGCAATGCTTGTTTGTTTGGCGTGTCTGCCGGCGGCGGCGTGCGGCAGTTCGCCAAGCATCCCCGGCGGATCGCAGTCCGTCATCTCGACGCGCCCTGCGGCGCTGTCTCCGGCGTCACGAAACTTCCATCACCTGTACGCGGCGCAGGGATTCTATGGCGCCAGTGCCGTGTTCCGTTATCCGCTTCGTGCCGACGGATTACCGGCTAAGAATCCCGACGGCAAGCTCAACCTCGATTTCCCATTCCCCGGCTCGATCGCCATCGGTCCCAACGACGGCGATCTCTACCTATCGTCGTCCGGGGGCACCAATGGTTGCGAAAAGAAACAATGCTTCGTAGCCGTCTTCGCTCCTGGCGCTTCAGATAACGCGAAACCGGTTCGGGTACTCTACGTATCGCAGACTCCGGTTTCCTCGCCGTCGACCAGCGCGGTTACCTCGACGTCAGCACTCACCCTGGGTGGCAGCGGCCGGTCACCAACGTGTACAACCCCGGCGCAAAACGAAACGATCAACCGATCAATCAGATCTCAACAGCCGGAAACAACGCGCTCGGCGCGAGCCACGGCATCGTCTACATTCAAACGCTCCCGGTGGGAATGGGAATCGAAGCTGCCGGCGAGCGGTCATCGACCCAACAACCAGTTTTTTACACGTACGGCTATAACTTCTCGGCCGACGGCATTACCACGGACGGAAATCACATGTACGCGCAGTTTTTTTGGCCGGACGGAAGTTTGTATCAATTGGCGACGGCGGTCTATCGTATCGGTCAGCCGGGCGCGCCGATACGCACGATCGTTGGGACGGGTTGTACCGTGAGCTCCAACGGCGGCGCACTAGGCTACGGACTAGCAATATTCAAAAAATATATTTTCGAAGGATGCCTTGACACGGGCGGTTCGGCCGGCAGCGTGCTGGTTTACGATTCCACCACGAGCGGCATGCAAGCGCCGATCACGCAGGTGCCGGGAGGCGATACGGGCGTGGCGATCGGTCCCTAGGCGCTGCAACCGGCGATCGCTGCTGCGAAGGCGTCCGCATCGCCGGTTGCAACGATCGTGAGATTGCTCGACGGCGCGAGACCGCACGCATCCGACGCGATCACGCTGGCACCCGCCGCGAGTGCGCGCAGAAGCCGGCGAGGGCGATGCTCGACGAATGCGGGTAGCGCGACGACGCGTGCTAACTTCAGACCCTGGCTAAAGTCGGCGACACGCTGCACTTGGACTCCGGCCCAAAAATCGCGGCATTCCGCGTCGTGCTCGCCGACGAGCACCACCGTGACGCCATTTCGACGCGCCGCCTCACGCATCTCGTAGGCGCCGCTGCGCCCCAACGTCGCTCCTGCAAAGAGCACGCCGTTCGATGCCGGCGTGGGCGCTCGGGGGACGACGGGAATGCTCCAAGGCAGCAGCAGCGCCCGGGCGCCAAAACGGCCCGCGATGCCGTGGTGGGGCGTTACAACGAGGCGGGCACGCTCGAGTGCCTCGCGCTCGGCTTCAACGATCTCACGCGGTGCCCGAAAGTCCGCGAG
>DASXGO010000103.1:0-5134 GCA_036489055.1 Candidatus Cybelea sp.
GTCGCCGTAGCTCGTAACGGCCATGAAGTCGACGTCGCACGGGATCGTGAGGGCTCTTGACAGGTCCGCGAGAAAGGTCGCGGCGGCCGTAAGCAACCCGATCATGAGCGGCCTTTTACCCGAATAGTCGAGGGAGATAGCCATAGAGATGGCGGCGACGCGGCCCGCTATCGATTCGGAATCGAAGAGCGGGTCGCCGATCACGAGGCCCGCTTCAGCCGGGAGAAGACCCGCTCGACGTCGCGCCGCGTGAAGAGCTTGACGTTGACGCACGGATGGAAGGAGCGCAGCAACCTAAGCTTCCGGTTCTTACGACTGTTTCGAGCCGGCTTCGCAACCGTGACTTCGATGTAGATATCGTATTCCGGAAGATAAAAATCCGGGGTGAAGAATTGGACGGGACGGCCTTGCTCGTTCCAAGCGATGGGGAAGCTTCGGGGTTCGTATAGCCAGTCGACGCGATAGAAGTCGAATAGTCGCGCGAGCTCGGCTTCACTCGCATGCGCGAACGGCGCCCGGGACATTGCCACGGGCTGTTATCTACGACGCGGACTGTTGGTTATCCCTCTGTGAAGCGTAGAACGAAACGCGCGCCGCCGAGCGACGAAGATTCAACGCGTACGTCGCCGCCGGCGCGTTCTGCGATCGCTTTCACGACCGCGAGCCCGATGCCGCGACCGGCGCGACCATTAGTCTCGCCGCGAACGCCCATCGCGAAGATCGAGGTACGCGCCCGCTCGTCGACACCGCGTCCATCGTCCTCAACCGCGATCGCTACGTACGGCGTGTCGTCCGTGCATGCGATTTCAATCGTTCCGCGTTCGCTGCCGTGCTTGATGGCGTTTTCAATGAGGTTGGCGAGGGCGTGCACGCACGCATCGCCGTCCACACGAGCCAACGCCGTCTCGGGCAGTTGCGTTCGGATCGTAACGCGGCGCGCAGCCGCCATCGGCGAGAGCATCTCGATCGTTGCGACGATCTGCTCCACGACGTCGCAGGTGCCGCAGGCGTGCTCCGTCGAGAGATCGAGGAGCGAGAACTCGAGCATGCCGTCGACCAGGCGCCCAAGGCGCAATGCCTCGCGCCGTGCCGTTTCGAGAAACCGTCGCGCCGTCACGGGATCGAAGTCGCCCTCGAGGAGCGTCTCGATGTAGCCGCGGATCGAGGTGAGCGGCGTTCGCAGCTCGTGGCCGATCGCCGCCAAGAGTGCGCGCGGAATGCGCCGCTCGCGCAGCGCGTCATCCGCGCACGAATTTGTATCCGAATCCATGAATGGTGCGCAGCAGCGACGGAAGGCGCCACGGGTCTTCGATTTTGGCGCGCAGCCGGTGGACGTGCACGTCGATGGTCCGCTCGTCGCCCGCAAAGTCGAAACCCCAGACGCGCTGCAAGAGCCAATCGCGCGAGAGCGCGACGCCGGCATTCGATGCCAGCTCCATCAGGAGCGCGAACTCGCGAGGTTTGAGTCTGACGTCGACGCCGTCGACCCGGGCTTCGCGCGCGCGCCCGTCGATCTCCAAGCGGCCGAAGCGAAGCAGCGGTTTGTTCTCCGGAACCGCGCCGCCGCTGCGGCGCAGAATCGTCTTCACGCGCGCGACCACCTCGCGCGGCGAAAAGGGCTTGGTGATATAGTCGTCGGCGCCGAGCTCGAAGCCGAGAACCCTATCGATCTCGTCCGCGCGTGCGGTGAGGACGACGATCGGTACGGTACGCTCTTCGCGGCGCAGCGTCCGCACGACGTCATAGCCGCCGACGCCCGGAAGCCCCACGTCGAGCAGGAGCAGGTCGGCCGCCCCGCGCGCTCGCCGCAGTGCGGCGTGGCCGTCCGAGACGCCAACCACCGCAAAGCCTTCGCGCTCGAGATGATGCGCTAAGAGCTCGCGAATCGCCGCATCATCTTCGGCGACGAGAATCGTTGAAGTCCCCATAGTGATGTAGTGCCCCGCGAGCGCCGCGAGTGAGACACGGGCCTAGTCCAGATTGGCGAGGGGTCCAAAGCGCGCGGCGTGCGAGCGCAGGACGCGGTAGATCGCCGCGGCTGGGAAGCCGAGACGTTCGAGCCGCCGCGCCGCCGACGCGTATGCGATCGCGGGATTCTTTCGCAGCAGACGTTCGTAGGCAGCGTTACAGCGCGCGCCTTCATCCTCTTCGAGCGCGGAAACCGCCTCGACGGCGGCGTCGCCGTCGATCCCCTTGCGAATCAACTCGCCGACGAGGCGTTCGTCGCCGAGCGCCTTGCGCTTCTTCTCGACGTAGAGCCGCGCGTAGAGGCGATCGTCGAGAAAGCCTTCGCGCTTACATCGCTCGATCGCCGCGCGGGCTACGTCGTCGTCGAATCCTTTGCGTTCGAGGTGCTGCCAGAGCCGCGCCTCGGTGCACCGCTGCCGCGCTAAAAACGCCAGCGCCACGGGGTAGGCGCTCATGTCATCCTGAGCCCTTCGACTCGCTTCGCTCGCTCAGGACAGGCTTAGTCGAAGGGTCAGGGCGACACAGGTGCCGGAGCTTTGCCGTTCGTCGACGCGACTTTGCCGAGCGCTTCGCGGATCTTGCCTTCGATCTCGGCGGCGAGATCGGCGTGCTCTTCGAGATATGCCTTGGCGTTTTCGCGCCCTTGACCGATGCGCTGCTCGCCGTACGTGTACCACGAGCCGCTCTTGCCGACGATATTCTGATCGAGTGCGACGTCGAGGATCGAGCCCATCTTCGAGATGCCGTGGCCGTAGGTGATATCGAACTCGGCCTGCCGGAACGGCGGCGCGACTTTGTTCTTGACGACTTTCACGCGGGTGCGCGTGCCGACGACGTCTTGGCCGATCTTGATCGTCTCGAGCTTGCGCACGTCGAGACGCACCGAGGCGTAGAACTTCAGCGCTCGTCCGCCCGAGGTCGTTTCGGGATTGCCGAACATGACACCGACTTTTTCGCGAAGCTGGTTGATGAAGATCATCACCGTCTTGCTGCGGGAAATTGCAGCGGTCAGCTTGCGCAGCGCCTGCGACATCAGGCGCGCCTGAAGGCCGACGTGCGCGTCACCCATGTCGCCCTCCAGCTCGGCGCGGGTGACCAGGGCCGCGACGGAGTCTACGACGACGACGTCCACGGCATTGCTGCGGGTGAGCATCTCGGCGATCTCCAGCGCCTGTTCGCCGGTGTCGGGCTGCGAGACGAGCAGATTATCGAGATCGACGCCGAGCGCTGCGGCGTAATTCGGATCGAGCGCGTGCTCCACGTCGATGAATGCCGCGGTGCCGCCGGGCTTCTGCGCTTCGGCGATGGCGTGGAGCGCCAGCGTCGTCTTGCCGCTCGATTCGGGCCCGTAAATCTCCACGATGCGTCCGCGCGGAAAGCCGCCGACGCCGAGCGCCAGATCGAGCGCGACCGAGCCGGACGGAATGATCTCGAAGGCCATGCGCTCTTGAAAGTCGCCCATGCGCATAATCGCGCCTTTGCCGAACTGCCGCTCGATCTGCGCGAGCGCGTTCGTGAGCGCTAGGGTCCGTTCGTCTTCTGCTGCCATGCTAATCCTTTCTCTCTCCTGTCATCCTGAGCTTGTCGAAGGATGACCCGTGCTTATATCACGCTCTCACTGCTCTGTGCCAAGTGCCTGGCACTCTGATCTTCGTCAAAGAGCGCGTCGATGAATTCCGACGGCACGAAGGGACGCAGATCGTCGGTTCCTTCGCCGAGCCCCACGAACTTGATCGGCACTTCCAGCTCGTCCACCATGGCGACGAGCACGCCGCCCTTCGCTGTGGAATCGAGCTTAGTCATGACGATTCCAGTCAGCTCGGTGGCGGCGTGAAAGAGCTTCGCCTGCGAAATTGCGTTCTGGCCGTTCGTTCCGTCGACGACCAGCAGCGTGTCGGCGGGCGGAGCACCGAGCTCGCGCTCGATCACGCGACGCATTTTTTTGAGCTCTTCCATCAGGTTGGTCTTCGTTTGCAGACGTCCGGCCGTGTCGATAAGGACGACGTCGACGCCGCGCGCTTTGGCGGCGCGCACGCCGTCAAAAACGACCGACGCGGGGTCGGCACCTTCGGCGCCGCGCACGATCGCCGTGCCGCTGCGTTCCGCCCAAACTGCGAGCTGCTCGGGCGCAGCTGCGCGAAACGTATCGGCGGCAACGAGCAGAACGCGTTTCCTCTCCTTGCTCAGCCGTGCAGCAAGTTTGCCGATCGTCGTCGTTTTGCCGCTGCCGTTCACGCCCACAACGAGGATCACCGCCGGCATTCGATCGAGCCGTAGTTCCGCGCCGGGCAGCGTCAGAAATCGCTCGACGTCTTTGCGAAAACGAGCGATCGGCCGGTCAGCGGTCTTCCATTCTTCCTGTCGCGCGACCGTTTGCAGGCCGGTGAGGATCTTTTGCGTCGCGGGAACGCCGAAGTCGGCGAGGATTAGTGTCTCCTCCAGCTCGTCCCAAAACTCGGGCGTCAGAGGGCGTTCGGGCCGGCCGAGACGCGTAACCGCAGAGAGACTCTCACGGGCGCGCCCAAGCGAGGTCCGGAGCCGCGAAAGCCAACTCACGGCTTCGATCCTACCATCCGAACGTACGTTCGGTCAATCGCGCGTTCGTAGCGCAACCGGGCGAACGGACTTTCCGGCGGCTTGTTTAAACGGCGGCGACCTTCTCGGCCCGCCGCGACTCTCTCTCTTCGCGCTTGCGCTCGCGCAAGAACTGGAAGAACTCCTTACCCTCGCGCAGCCGGCGCTTCATGACCTGACGGTCGCCGATCATCCCGCCCAACAGCGAGAACATCTTACGCGGGCGGAAGTAGAAACGGCGATAGAATTCATCCACGCCTTCGAACATCATCGTCGAGGTCAAGCCGGGGTAGTTGAGCGCGGCGTGCTGCACGCCGTGGCTATCGACGAGACCGTCTTGAAGCTCGAGCCAGCCGTTCTCTTGTGCCTGTTTGTAGAGGAACGTTCCCGGATACGGCGCCGCGAGTGAGACTTGAATCGTTTCGGGATCCATCTCGCACGCGAAATCGATCGTCTCGCGGATCGTTTCGGGCGTTTCACCCGGCATCCCCAGGATGAACGTTCCGTGGATCTTGATCCCCAGCTCGCGGCAATCTTTGGAGAAGCGACGGATGATGTCGAGCCGCGTGCCCTTCTTCATGTTGTTGAGCAC
>DASXGO010000104.1:0-1817 GCA_036489055.1 Candidatus Cybelea sp.
GCCGAGCCCGGTGGGGCCGTCCCAGCCGGAACCGGCGACGCAGAGCGGCGCGCCGCAACTGCCGTTGCTTCCGCGCGATACGTCGCGCAAATTCGACGCGTTCGAATAGAGGTTATCCAGACGATTCCCGCTCGCATCGCCCGTCAGTGCAAAGACCGAAGCGATGATCGGCGTAGCGACCGACGTTCCACCGAAGACGGTCCATCCAGGTTGTTGAAATGTATCGTAGACGGCGACTCCGGTGTACGGATCGGCCTCGGCCGAGACATCGGCCTGAGCGCGCATCGCGCACGCGGTGTGGATGTCGCTCTGGAACTTCGGCTTTGCATAGATCGTGCTGCAACCGCTTCCCGCGCCCGCCCACGCGGATTCGACGTGGGGGCTGACCGAGCGTAAGACGGTTCCGCCTACGCCGACGACGGTGGGAAGAATCGCGGGCCACTGCGCCGTGGCGTTGTGGCCGTAGTCGCCGGTGGCCGCCGTGATAACGACGCCCGTGACGTCGAAGCGCGTGTCGTACGCCTTATTCCCCTCGTTGCCGCTCCAGCTATTGCTGACGAAATGGGCGTGCGCAGTGGCGTACTCTTCGGCCGCGCTCAGATCCCCGATTCGCGCTGACGCCGCTTCGACCAAGAGGATCTTGCAATTCGGACAGATCGCCGAGACCATGTCGACGTCGAGCGCTTCTTCGCCGGCCCAACCGAGGTTGGTCTGCGACGTAAATTTGCGCTTGGTAAAGCATCCGTTTGAGACGGTGCATGGCGGCAAACCGAATTGCCGGCGATACACGTTGAGGTCCGAAGCTGCCTTCGGATTGTCGTATGCATCCACGATCGCGACGGTCTCGCCGTTGCCTTTCGTTGCGCTCTCCGCGGTTAAGCCGTAGGCTCGCTGCAGATCGCTGGGCGCATACCCACCCGGCGTGTCCGGCTCGATCGCGCCGGCAACGTCGGTACGGCGCCATGCCTGGCAGCGCGCGTATCCCGCCCCTACGAAGCCGCAAACACGGACCGCGGGGCCTTCACGCGGCCAAAGACCTAAGTCGGCAGCCGTCGGCCGAAGTGGCGCGCTTTGAAACGCGTTCGACGGCGCCGGCGGTAGTGAGTTCACGGATTGCGCGCACGCCGTGAGCACGAAGGCGGCCGCAGGGATAGCAAACAGGCGCATGGACTTGATTCCTCTCGAACCAATTAACGCAACGCGCTGCCCAGCCGTTCCCCCCGGCGGTTCTTCGCTGTAAAGCGCGGATCGCTCATGCAGCACGGCCGCGCGATTGCGCGGTCGTGCCTGGATCCGACTAGTGCGATAACCTAGTCTTTGATCGGGATACCCGCGTCGCCGCCTTGGCCGCCGTCGCCTCGATCGGGATTCGTCAGACCCGTCCAGTCGTCGACGATTTTTGCGTCGTACGGCGCATTGAGCATGTCCTCTCCGTTGCCTGGGGTGTTGAGCACGCCTTGCTGGAAGACGATCGTTCCTCCGCTCGAGCCGCTTTTGCGAACCTGAATCACGCGATCGTTGAATTGATCGCTAATGAGCGTGTCGCCGTTCTTCAAACGCACGGCTCGCGAGGGCAGCGGATTGCTGTTGCCGCCCGATGCGATCGTCGAATAGGTCCAGACCACGTTGTTGTTGCTATCGATCTCGATAACACGATTATTGCCGCCATCGGTGATGAGCGTATTTCCGTTCGACAAGCGACTGGCAAATGCCGGACCGTTCAGCGTACTGGTGTTGGTCGTAACGGGGTACTGCCACACGATACTCTTCGCCCGGTTGACTTCGATCACGCGGTTGTTGCTCTCGTCCGCGATGAG
>DASXGO010000108.1:0-15327 GCA_036489055.1 Candidatus Cybelea sp.
GTCTTTATTCCGGTCGGGTTTCTGCCGGGAACGACCGGGCAGATCTACAAACAGTTTGCGCTGACGATCGCGGCCTCGATCACGATCTCGCTCTTCATGGCGCTGACGCTCGCGCCGGTGCTTTCGGCGCGGCTGCTTTCCGGCGAATACGAATCGCGTTTAGCCCTCTTCCGGGCCTTCAATACAGGATTCAAGCGGTTCCGCGACTGGTACGGTGGCGTGCTGCCGATGCTGTTCCGCCGGCGATGGCTGGTTCTGATCGCCTTCGCCGGCGCTCTCTTCATCACGCTCTTGCTCGTTTCAAGGACGCCCCAAGGCTTCTTGCCCGACGAGGACCTCGGCTATTTCATCACGCTGGTCCAAGCCCCCGAGGGAACGTCGCTGCAAGGCGAGCGCGCAATCGCGAAACAGGCCTCGGATATCATCCGAGCGCAACCCGAAGTGAAGCACCTCTTCGACGTCGGTGGATTCAGTTTTTCGGGATCTTCACCCAACCGCGGCATCATGTTCGCGCTGCTGACGCCGTGGGGCGAGCGCAAATCACCGGGTTGGTGTCAGTTCATCTTCCTGTTCGCGCATCCCAGCGCGTGCCAGGCACATAATGCTTTTGCCGTCGAGCAGCGCCTCAACTATGCGTTTTACTCGTCGATTCCAAAAGCCCAGATCTTTGCCTTCAATCCGCCGGCCATCAACGGCGTCGGCAACTTCGGCGGCTTTCAGTTCGAGCTAGAAGATCGCGGCAACGTCGGCCTCAACACGCTGATGATGACGGCATACGGCATGATGGGGGCTGCCGCAAAAGATCCGCGACTCCAGAACGTTTTCACGCAATTCCGGATCAACTCGCCGCAGATCGAGTCCGACATCGATCGCAATAAAGCGAAGTCGATCGGCGTCTCCCTCAGCGACATCTTCACTACGATGGAAGTCAACCTCGGGTCGCTCTATGTAAACAACTTCACATACCTGAACCGCTCGTGGCAAGTCGTCGTGCAAGCCGACGCCCCGTACCGCAACAGCCTTTCCTCGCTCGGCAATCTCTACGTGCGCTCGAGCTCCGCTCCGGGCACCTCCGTCGTGCCGAGCGCCATCGCTACGCCCGAGCCCGGCTCGGCATCGAGCGCCACGAACTCGACCGGCGGCGTTATGACCCCACTTTCGGCCCTGATGTCGGCCAAGCAGGTTTTGGGTCCGCCGATCATCTCGCACTACAATCTGTACCGAAACATCGAGCTGAGCGGCAGCAACGCGCCGGGCGTGAGCACCGGCACCGCGATTCAGGCAATGCAGCAAATCGCGGCAAAGGTCATGCCGAAAGGCGTCAACTTCGAGTGGACCGGGTTGCAGCTCGATCAAATCGCCGCCGGGCCGCTCACGATCGAGATTTTCCTTTTAGCGCTGGTGTTCGTCTTTTTGGTTCTTTCGGCGCAGTACGAAAGCTACATCGATCCGCTCATCGTTTTGCTGGCCGTGCCGACGGCGTTGCTGGGCGCGCTTCTCTTCATCAACCTGCGTCATTTTCCGATACCGTTTCTCTTCGATCCGACGCTCTCGCAAGACGTCTACGCGCAGGTCGGCTATGTCATGTTGATCGGATTAGCAAGCAAGAGTGCAATTCTGATCGTAGAGTTTGCGAATCAGCAGCTTCGCCAAGGTGCTTCCATCGTGCAAGCGGCTATGCGCGCCGCGCAAACGCGGTTGCGTCCGATTTTGATGACCTCAATCGCCTTCGTCATTGCGGTGCTTCCGCTCGTGTTCGCCTCGGGCGCCGGCGAAGCGGCGCGCCATTCATTGGGAACGGTGGTTTTCGGCGGAATGCTGATGTCGACGGTATTGAATCTTGGAATCACGCCGGTGCTCTACGTCATCATTAAGTCACTCGAACCACAGCCAAGCAGAGGCCGCGGCGATGGACACACGCGCGGCGAGGTTGCTATGGAGAAACCAACCGCACCACTCGGCGTGTAAACGTTTCAAATACTGCTACTATTTGCAGAAAAGGATTTGCAGTAGATACGCGCAACTTCCGACGGTGGGCCTGATAAAAATAATAACCATCGTTATCGGCATTCCGTGGGAGTTGCAATGCAGAGACACGTTCTTCGTACTATAGTCGGCGCGGTCGCCGCGTTTACAATCGGCACGTTCGCCCTTCCGGCTGCGGCCGACGATGGGACCGGCGACGTCTTTCAAAAAACGATCGTGCCTAGTGCAAACGATACAATCAAGAGCGTGATGAGCCAACCGAAGCCGCAAAAGCAGAACGGCACGGTCGCGCAAGGTCCCCCTGTTTCTCAGCCTCCAATCGAGCAAACGATGCAGCTGCCGGGCGATCGGTTCAGTTACATGGTCGATTTTTCGATGGCGACGCCGTACGGCGACATCGGGACGTACGGCAAGCAAGGCTGGCTGATGGGCGGCATGGATGCACTCCTCGGCTACAAGTTCAACTGGTCGACCAAAGTAGTCGCAAGCATGTTTCAGCTCCAGCACTGGCCCATGGGATTCAACACCGGGCTCGCGCCGGTTTATCTCGCGGGATTTCAAAATCCGGTCGGCTGTGCCGATCTAGAGGGCGGCAACCGATGCGGTCCCGGCGCCGGGCGCAACATCAACGTTCGCACGAAGGATACCTTCGGTGTCTTCATGCTGCAAAAAATGATCCTCCTTAAGTCGGACAAGATTCCCGGCCCCGGAGCGATCCCGATCGTCGTATCGCCGACGTACGTCGCGCGCGGCGGCCAGATCGGCTTCTCACCGAACAATAACGACGTCGTGCCTTTCACTTACAATTTGCCCGACGGCCCGGTCGAAAACATCCCGGTGCGTACCGCGCAATACTACGCCGTCGCAATCACGCTGCCGTTCTTGAAGACGCCAAAGATGTTCGGAACGTTCACGGTCGCGCCGCAATGGTTGGTGCATACGGCCGGCGCGAACGTCGGGAACTCGATGCAGCTGCCGCAGGTGCTCTATCTCGAGTATACGCCGTTTCACGGAACGACGTTCTTCTTCGAACCGCAGAGCGCGCGTGACTATCTTCCAACCGACCCGTATCCCGAGCATCTCATCGCATACTTCCTCGGCGCGTCGCAGCGGGTCAGCAAGTATGGGTTTTTCCAAATCGTTCTCAACAGCGGCGGTCCGACGAACCTCGGCCCCGACGGCATTACCGGGATCAAATGCTTGACGGTGCAGCAGGCGATCAACAACCAATGCGGACTCGCCATCGGCGGCCTCAAAGCGACGCAGCTTCAATTGCAGTTCGGCCTCGGTTCGCCGAACGTCTTTCCGTTGTAGAAATCTCGAGGCAAAGCATGGAACTTTTGCGCGTTAAGAAACCTCTGTCGATCCTGGCACTCTTCGCAATTGCCGCGTGCGGCGGAGGGGGCGGCGGCGGCTCGATGCCGGTAACGAATCCGGCGCAGCCGTCGCAGCAATCCATTCTCACGCGCATCGTCGGCGTCGGCGACAGTTTGACCGCCGGATATCAAGCCGACGGCTTCTTAGGCGCGACGGGCGTGAACAACCCGCTCTATCCTAGCGGGCCGCCAATTCCGCCGAGTCAAGAAAGCGGATGGTGGGCGCTCCTCTACGAACAAGCCTCGAGCGATTCATTAGGAAACGCGATCGCGACGGTCTACAACGCCACGAAGAGCCCGCTCCCGCTCATAGCAGGGCCGGGACTCGACAACCAAATCGTTCAAGCCCCACCCAGCAGTTCGGCGCCGATCGCACAGTTCAAGGGTGCCAATCCGTGCAACTACGATCATAGCTTCAATCAAGCGGGATTCGGGCTGCGCGCCTCGGCGCGCGTCCGAGTCAATTCCAACGCTGCCGCGATTCGCAATTTCGGCATTCCGGGGCTGACGCTGCATGAAGCGATCACGATTCATCAACCGCAGACCGAAACGTGCAGCCCGCTGCCCGGAATTCCCGGTCTTCTAAGCGATGTCGTCAACGAGGAGAGCGGCACGTTTTGGCCTGTGCTGCGCAATTTCGCGAAACTCCAACATTTCACCGAGGTCAACGCTGCTGCGTCGGTGCATCCGACCCTGGCAACGGTTTGGCTCGGCGCAAACGACGTACTTAAGTACATGGGCAGCGGCGGACGGTTCGTCGGCGGCGACCGCAACGCGAGCCAGGCCGAAGGCGATCTGCGGTCGACAATTTCGGCGCTCAAAGGCGCCGGAGCGAAAGTCGTTGTCGCAAACTTGCCGACCATTCTCGAGACCGGATATTTTCAGAACGTCACGATCCCGAAAGACCCCGAGCACGACTGTCAAGTTCAAAGTTATGCCTATTGCCTGACACTGCTCGCGGGCTTTCCGCCTAGCTTCATCAAGACCATTGCCAAGCAGTACGGGCTCGAAACGCCAGGCGGCTGCGTCCCGACGTCATTGGACAAGCCCTGCGGCTATTTGACCCTGCCGGCCGTTCTGCTCATCCTCCAATACTACAACATCTATTACGGTCAATTCCCGAATTTGGACTGCGCAAAGCCGGCACCGCACTGCAAGCCGGTGAAAGGGAGCGGGCTCGGAGCCAACTACATCACGCCTTCTTTCGCGGCGAAGATAGAGTCGCTCAATGAAGCGATCAATCAAGGAATCGATAACGCGGCGAGCGCAACCAGCGTACCCCTTGTGGACGTCAGCACAATCTTCAAGGGATTGGCGAGCGGCGACCCGCACAATCGGTATTACCGGCTCGCCGCATCGATCAATCCCGGCGTATGCTGCACGCTCGGTTACCGTTATCCGACGGCCTCGTATTCGTTACCGCCGGGCGGCATCTTGAGCTTCGACGGCATCCACCCATCGAATAGCGGTTACGCCTTGATCGCGTATGTGTTCATCAACACGATCAACAAAGCGTACGGAACGAACATTCCACAAGTGGACCTCGCCGCCGCGTACAACGGAACTCGCTGCAGCAACAGCAAGTACTGCTTCCCCGACCCATACGCGGCGCACTGACGGCGCGAGCGCCCGCGCACAAACGCCGGCGCTAACGTGGCTGCGCGAGATCGGGAGGACCGTTCTCGCCTTCGATCGTTCGGCCATCGAACCGGGCTACGCGTTGCGCTGCACGATCGGCGTCGCGATACCGCTGTTGGCTGCGACGGCGCTTGGGCGGCCGGCGCTCGGCGTTCCGGCGGCGATCGGCGCGTTCATTACGGGATTCACGTCGCTTCAGGGCATCTATCGAACGCGGCTCACGGCCGTGCTGCTCGCGGCGCTGGGAATGTCGGTAACGAGTTTCGTCGGCGGGATTGCCGCGCATTCGACGTCGGCGCTCGTCGCGGCCACGGTCGTTGCCGGCTACTTAGTCGGCACGCTGGGGCAAATCAGCACCGTCGCATCCACGGTCGCGCTCAACTCGTTCGTCGCTTTCATTCTGTTTTCGAGTCAGCCGCTAACTCTGCCGGCTGCCACACAAGATTCCGCGCTGGTCTTGGCCGGCGGAGTCATCCAAGCGACGCTCATCCTCATCGCATGGCCGCTATCGCGGCGGGCGGCCGAGCGAACTGCTCTAGCCGATGTTTATCGGAATCTGGCGGCTTACGCAACGGCGATCGCCGGCGGCTCGCCGGGATTCCCTCCAATCACGCCGGTTGCGACGGCGCGTCAAGTATTGGCCGATCCGCAGCCGTTTGCATCGGCTGGAGAGCTCGCGCGCTTGCGCCGTCTACTGGAAGACTCGGAGTTGATTCGCCGCCGGCTCGGTGCAGCGGCAGCGACCAACGGCGAAGCAGCAAAGTTTGCCGCCGCAGCCGAGCCGCTGGCAGAGATTGCGCGGTTGCTTACCGGCGAACAGCGCGCGAGTTCGGCCGGCGAAACGGCGACGATTGCCGACTTGGAGTTTGCCGGAGCGGACTTCGCGGCTCACGTTCGCGATGCGCTCGAGGCGGCAACGATGCTTGCGACCGGCCGGATCCCCCGCTTCGGTCTACTCTCCAAGCCGCGCCCCGGACCCTACGTTCGCAACCGCATCGTTTGGTTCGGGCGCGACTCAATTCGATTTGCCGTCGTGCTGGGGATTGCGATGGCGATCGGGCGTCATTTTCAGGCCGATCGCGGTTATTGGATTCCGATGACGGCGGCACTGGTTCTCAAGCCTGATTTCCAAACGACTTTCGTTCGCGGTTTCGGACGAATCGGCGGCACGCTGGTTGGCGCTGTGGTCGCGACCTTGGCTGCCACCCCGCTGCGCGGTCACGTTCTTTTGCAGACCGCCGGCGTTATCGCGACGTCGGCGGCTGCGTATCTCACCTTTAATCCGAGCTATGCGCTCTTTACCGTTGCGATTACGTCGTTCGTCGTCATCGTTCTCGGAATGCGCGGGCTTCCCGGAACGACAACGATCGAAATGCGGCTGCTGGATACGCTGGCAGGCGGTGGGCTCGCGATGCTCGGCTATCTCGCTCTGCCGTCTTGGGAACGCAAGCGCACGCGGCCGCTGCTGGCCGATCTCTTGGATACGCAACGCCGGTTGGCAGGGCTTATTCTGCAGCGGTACGCGAAGCCGGAGAACGATCTTCACGCCACAATCGAAGCCGCGCGCACCGAGGCCTGGCAAATCCGTACGACGGTGGAGTCGTCAATCGACCGAACGCGTCACGAGCCTCGCGGCGCGCACACGATCGGCCCGGGACGCGCGCTCCGGATTTTGGCGGCGACGCAGCGATTCGGGCTCGCAAGCCTTGCGTTCGAAACGGCGATGGAAACGCAACCGCCTGCCCAGGTCCTGGGGCTGCCCGAATTCGCCGCGGCGCTCGACGCCGCGATGGCGGAGTTTTCTAGTGCGTTACGCGATTCGCGCCGGGCGCGCAGCGACGATACCCTGGCTGCCGTAACGGCACGGTTCGAGCGCGAGCTTGCGGAAACGCGCGATCCGGCGCACCGCCTGATTCTCGAGCGTCTGATTGCGTACGGCGAGGCCGCGGCGCACCTCGCACGCCTGGTGGGGAAGAAACGAACGTGAACAGCAGTGTCACCCTTCGACAGGCTCAGGGTGACAGTGCTTCCTAAGCGTAGATTCCGCGCAGCTTCGACGCTTTGACGACGCGATCGATGGCGAGCGTGTATGCAGCAGTCCGCAGCGTCGCCTTACGCGAGTTTGCGATCGAGCGAATCGCGTGCAGGTTGGAGAGCAGAAAATCTTCGAGCTTTTCGTTGACTTCGGACTCTTTCCAAAAAAAGCCCATTCTATCTTGCGCCCATTCGAAATACGAAACCGTGACGCCGCCGGCGTTCGCCATGATATCCGGGATAACGACGATGCCGCGTTCGCGGAAGATCCGATCCGCTTCGGGCGTCGTCGGGCCGTTTGCACCCTCGACGATGAGCTTGGCCTTGACTTTCGACGCGCTCTCGGCGTTAAAGACTTTTTCCAACGCCGCCGGAACCAGCACGTCGCATTCGCTGGCGAGCAGCTCCGCATTGGTGATCTTCTCGCCGCCTTTGAAGCCCTCGAGCGTCCCGAACTTAGCGGCGTGCTCGATGGCGCCGTTCACGTAGATGCCGTCCGGATTGTAGTACGCGCCGGTAACGTCGGAGATGCCGACGATCTTGCAGCCGCGCTCTTCGAAGAGCTTCGCGGCATGCATTCCGACGTTGCCGAAGCCCTGGACCGCGATTGCGGCCTTGTCAGGCCGGAGCTCCATCTCGGCCATCTGGTCGAGCGCGCAGATCGTGACGCCGCGGCCCGTCGCTTCCACGCGGCCTCGCGAACCGCCGATCTCCAACGGCTTTCCCGTCACGACGCCCGGCATATTTTGGCGAACGTGCATTGAGTACGTGTCCATGAACCAGGCCATGACTTGCGGCGTCGTATTGACGTCGGGTGCCGGCACGTCTTTGTCGGGACCGACGACTTCGACGAGTTCCGCAGCGTAACGCCGCGTGATCCGCTCGAGCTCGTTCGAGGAGAGCGTGCTCGGATCGCACGTCACGCCGCCTTTGCCGCCGCCGAACGGCAGATCGACGACCGCGCACTTCCAGGTCATCCAAAACGCGAGCGCGGTGACTTCGTCGAGCGTCACGCGAGGGTGGAAGCGAATTCCGCCCTTGGCGGGGCCGCGAGCAAAATTGTACTGGACTCGATAACCGGTGTAGACCTCGAACTCGCCCGAATCGCGCTGAAAGGGAATCGAAAAAATGATTTGCCGGGATGGATGCGTGAGAATCCGGCGCATGCCCCCGTCGAGTTCGAGCAGGTCGGCGGCTTCATTGAAGTAGGCAATCGCATCGCCAAACACCGAGACATCGCGGACCGAGGCCTCGCGCAGAGCGGTCGTCGTCATAATTCGCTCTTTAGACGTTAAACCGGAAATTCACCACGTCGCCCTCTTGCATCACGTATTCACGCCCTTCGCTGCGCGTGCGCCCTGCGGCGCGAATCGCCTCCACGGTGCGGTACTGGACGTAGTCATCATAAGAAACGACCTCCGCCCGGATGAAACCGCGCTCGAGGTCGCTGTGAATCGTGCCGGCTGCCCGGGGTGCCTTCGTGCCTTTGGGGATTGGCCAGGCTCGCGCTTCCTTTTCTCCGGCCGTCAAAAACGTCATCAGGCCGAGAAGGTCGTATGCGGCGGCCGAGAGGTCGTCGAGACCGCTTCGAACCAGACCGACCTCGCGGCGAAATTCGGCTGCTTCGTCCTCGGAAAGGCCCGCCAGCTCCGCCTCGAGCTTGCCGCTGAGCACGACGGCCCTACCACCCTCGGCTCGGGCGACTTCCTCGACGGCCCGCACCTGCTCGCCGTCCCGGCCGATCTGCGTTTCGTCGACGTTTGCGACGTAGAGCATCGGCTTACGGGTCAGCAGGAAGGAATCACGCGCAACTTGCGCTTCCAGGCTATCCGGCGCGAAACTGCGCGCGGGGCGAGCGTCCTCGAGCGCCTCGCTGAGCCGCTGCGCGGCTTCGAGATACGGCCGAAGGTTCGACTGCGCGCGGACGTCCCGTTCCAGCTTCGCGATGCGCTTACGCATGGTGGCGAGGTCGGCAAGCGCCAATTCGATTGCCACGATCTCCCAATCGCGCGCAGGATCCGGCCTCCCTTCCACGTGCGTGACGTCATCATTTTCAAAACAGCGTAAAACCATCGCGATCGCATCGGTCTCGCGAATGTGGCTGAGAAAAGCGTTACCGAGACCTTCGCCGGTGCTCGCGCCACGCGCCAAGCCCGCAATATCGACAAAGCGAACGGTCGCCGGTACGATACGCTTCGCGTTGACGAGCTGCGCCAGCACGGGTAGACGCGGGTCGGGTACCGCGACCTCCCCGACGTTGGGCTCGATCGTCGCAAACGGATAGTTCGCCGCAAGCGCTTGCGCCGAACGCGTGAGCGCGTTGAAGATCGTCGTCTTGCCCACATTGGGAAGGCCTACGATTCCGCACGAGAGTGGCATGGTCGGACGGGGCCGTTCGTCCACCCGGCAAGAAAATCCGCCGCGAGTGTCGGATAGGTTTCAGATGCGCCAAATGAAGGTCGACAAACTCGGCATCGACCTCCTGACCCACGACCCGGTTGTCATCCTCAAGGACATGGACGGCTCCCACTACCTCCCGATTCTCATCGGACCGTTCGAAGCAACGGCGATCGCGCTCGCACTGGAAGGCGCACCGGTGCCCCGCCCGCTGTCGCACGACTTGATGCGAAATATCCTCGATACGCTCAACGCGAACCTCGAGCAGGTCGTCATTCACGACATCAAGGACTCGACGTTCTTCGCCAAACTCATCGTGCGCACCAACGGCGAAATCCAGGAGATCGACGCGCGGCCTTCCGACGGAATCGCTCTTGCGCTGCGCGTGCCGGCGCCGATCTTCGTCTCGGACAAGATCGTGCTCGAAGAAGCGACCGCGGAAAAGAAGCCGATCAACGACACCGAGATGGCGCGCTTCAAGAAGTTCCTCGAAGATTTGAAACCGTCGGATTTCAATCGCTAATTGACGCGAACTAGATTCTCGCGAATAAGACCCCGATGTAGCCGCAAAATATCAGGAGTGCCGCGACGGCGTTGAACTTCTGGTATGCTTCGTTTGCGCTCAGCAGGGCTGGGACGTTCAGCGCCATCATTACCGCCTTCATCGAGGCATCGATGGGGTTGCCGAGGTTGCCATAGACCAGCACGTCCGGCAGATAACTTACGCCGAGCGTTGCGATGATGACGCCGAAAAACACCGGCCTTCGTACGAAATACTCCTTGCGCAGGTCGATCGGCATCTCCGCCGGCTCGGCGACGATCAGCGCCGAGAGCACATACGCGCCGATGGGCACTAAGAGCATCGCGACGAAGGTCGCAAAGGTCCAAGTCGAGAGCCCCCGCCATCCGAACCGCGACCACCAGACTTGAACGTCGATGAGCAGCAGCGTCACCATCCAGACTACTGACGGCCAATACCATATCACGGCGTCGCGCCGGTGGACGAGGCGCACCGCGCCTGCCAGAAGCGTCGTAATAGCAAAGCCGATCACGATTGAAATCAGGACCGAGATGTGCTCGAAAGCGGTCACGCAAGGATTATGTCATCGCCGAGGCTTACAACGCAAATCCTATGACGAAGCGGCTGCAAGCGGAGATCGGCGTTTTCGGCGGATCGGGGTTCTACTCGCTCATCGAAGGAGCGCACGAAGCGTGGGTGGAGACGCCGTACGGTTCGCCCAGCGACCAAGTCGCGCTCGGCGAGATCGCGGGAAAGAACGTCGCGTTCCTTCCGCGTCACGGCAAAGATCATCGGTTTCCGCCGCAGGCGATCAACTATCGCGCGAATCTTTGGGCCATGAAGGAACTCGGCGTAAAGTGGATCATCGCACCGACCGCGGCCGGCTCGCTCTCCAAGGAGTATCGCCCAGGATCCATGGCGGTCTGCGACCAGCTCGTCGACCGTACGAACGGTCGAAAAGACACCTTTTATGACGGCCCCGTTACGACGCACGTGAGCTTCGCCGACCCGTACTGCCCGACGTTGCGGCCCATCGCAGTCGAAACGCTGCTCGCGCTCGACATCCAGACCCACGAGCGCGGAACCGTGGTCGTGATTCAAGGGCCGCGTTTCTCGACGCGTTCCGAGTCGAAGTGGTTTCAAAGCCAGGGCTGGGAAGTGATCAATATGACGCAGTATCCCGAGGCTTATCTCGCGCGCGAACTCGAGATCTGTTACGTGAACATTTCACTGATCACAGATTACGACGTCGGCCTGGAGGGGATGCCGCCGGTCTCTCATCACGAAGTCATCGAGGTTTTCAATCGCAACAACAAGCGCGTGAAGAGCGCGATCGGCAAGATCGTCGAAAAAATTTCCGTCGATGCGGATTGCTCCTGCAAGCACGCGCTCGAGGGCGCGCGGTTCTAGCGTGCGCCGCAGCAGCTTGCCAAAAGTCGATCTGGCCGCATACGCGCGCGCGGTGCCGCTGCTGCTGCGCCATCCCTCCATTTTCGTGATGCCGCTGCTGGCAGCGGTCGTCGATCTGCTGCTCCAGCAGGTCGCACCGATTTTTACCGATCCGACCGGCGGAGCCGGCAACTTCCTCTTTGCGATCGTGATCCAGCTCGTCTACGGCTTCTGCTTTGGTGTGGCGGTCATCGCGGCGAACAACGTCTGGCGGCGCGGCCGAACCACCTTCGACGAAGCGTGGGAGGAGGGGCGGCACAAGGTTGGAGGCATTCTAATCGCGACGATCGGGTTTTATTTTCTGCTCTACGTCGCGCAGTACGCCGGGATGCTGCTGGGCAGCCCGATGGTGCAAATCGGCTTGCAGCTCATCGTGGCCTTCTTCTTGATCTACACGATTCCGGCGGCCGCTATCGGCGGCATGCCGGGGAACCTCGCAATCGGCGCGTCGATTCGCGCCGTACGCGCCAACGTGCTCGGCGCCGCGATCCTCGCAATCGTCTTCGTCGTGTTGTGGGTCTGGCTGCCCGATTTCGTCAGCCGGTACGCAATCGGCCTCGGAGTCATCGGCTACGAGCTCGTCCGCGCGGCTATCAAAGCGATCGTGCTCGCGTACCTCGCATTTCCATTCGCGAAGCAGTACGACGACGTGGCCTTCAGGGCGTACTGGTAAGCGCCATCCGCACGAGGTCGCCGACCATGCCGGCGCTCACGTTCGTGCGCGCGAGGCGTTGCGCTTCATCGAGTTTTCCGAGCAGCGCCACCGCGGCCCGCGAGTCGATCGGCTTGAGTTTTCGCAAGCGCTCCGCCTGGTCGAGCGAGATCAAACCCGCACCATCATGCCCGGTGGCCACGATCCAGTCGCGCACAAGCGTCTTCACCATCTCCAGGCCGTCGTCGAGCGTCTCGCGCGTCGCCCACGACTCCTGCGGCGATTTACCCTCGACGCTTTCAAAGAACCAGCGCACGACCTGAGCGCGTAGCGACTCTTCTTCGCCTTCGAGGACGCCGAGCGCGCGGGAGACGCTTCCGCCGCCGAGCGACGCCGCCAGACCGGCCTCCTCTGCACCGAACTGCATGCGCGCCAACACCGTGCGGACGTCCGCATTAGAGAGCAGCGGAAACCGCACTTCGATCGCGCGCGAGCGGATCGTGGGCAGCAGGCGGGCCGGAGCCCCGGTCGTGAGTATCATGACGACGCCTTGCGGCGGCTCTTCGAGAAACTTTAGCAGCGCGTTGGCCGCTTCGTGCGTCGCGAAACTGACGTCGCCGAGCAAAAGAATCCGCAAGCCGCCGCTATAGGATTGAAGCGAGAGCTGGCGCACGAGATCGCGCGCCGAAAGCTCGCTTTCGTAAAAGCCCATCGCGGCATCCCGGTCCCCGATTCGCAGCACGCCTTCGTGTTCGAGGAAGTCGGGATGATGGGCGCTTTCACCGCGAAAGAGCGCACAGGACGAGCATGTGCCGTCGTATCCGAGAAGCACGTTTTTCGGCGCCAAACAGAGCAGCGACTGCGCCAACCGGCGCGCGAACGTCTTCTTCCCGACGCCTTGCGGACCCGTGAAAAGATAAGCATGTGAGAGACGATCCCGCGTCAGCGCCGCAAAATAGCGCTTTGGCCCATCCGCGCCGACGACGTCGAACTGCAGCTCGCTCACGAGACAGGCTCGCCGAGCAGATCGCGCAGCGCGTCGAGCGCTGTGTCGAGAACGCGTTCCGGAGATTGGGTGCCGTCCAATATAACGTGACTCGGGGAAGCTTCCGCGAGTGAAAGAAAGCCTCGCCGAACGCGCTCGTGGAATGCGTCATCTTCGCGCTCGATGCGGTCGGGAGCCCCGGACCGCTCGCGCATGCGGCTGCGGGCGACGCTCACCGGCAGGTCGACCAGCAAGGTGAGATTCGCCTCGACACTTCGTGCGGCGATCGCACAAACGCTGCGGACCATGTCGAGCTCCAAATCGCGCCCATACCCCTGATACGCAAGCGTTGAATCGGTGAAGCGGTCGCAGAGCACGATCCGGCCGGCGGTGAGCGCGGGTCGAATAACGTCGCAGACGTGCTGTACGCGTGCGGCGTTAACGAGCAGCACCTCTGCCCAGGGGGATATGGCGATGGGCTCCTCGAGAAAAATCTCCCGGACCGCATCGCCGACCGCCGTGCCGCCGGGCTCGCGCGTCATTACGACGTCGTAGCCCTCAGCGCGCAAGGCAGCGCCGAGCCCGCCCATCAGCGTACTTTTGCCGCTGCCCTCAATGCCCTCGATGACGACGAACGTCAAGCGTCGGTTGTTTTGTAGATGCGCACGCGACGGTTGGGCTCGAGACCAGTGCTGCGCGATTGCAACCGGTAACGCTCTGCAAGCTGATGCTGCATCCGCCGAATGTACGAAGTCTGCGGCGATAGCTCGATAGCCTGATTGTTGAGCAGCACCTGATAGATTGCCTCTTCGGTTTCGCGTAACGCGAGCTCTTCATTATCGATCGAACCCAAATTGAAGACGTCGCGCAGCGCGCTCTGGATCTGCGTCGTCGTGTTGGTCTTGATCGAATATATGGGCACGTTATCGGACGCGATCTGCTTGAGCTTGGGCTGCTCCTTGCGCTCGAGCGTTTTGAGCGTCAGTACGACGTCTGCATCGTCCCAGTTGCGAGCGATCGATGCATTGACGCGTAGATTGGTGATCGCGCGCTCGATCTTGTTGCGCGAGACGCCGTATGGAAAGATCGAAAGCGGCCGCTCGCGCTCCTCGGCATCGCGATCGTGATCGAACGCGTCCGCGAACCGCGGCATCGATTCCGTATCCGCCTCCTGCACGACGGTGACTTCACCGCTGGGTTGACGCTGGCGGATCTCGGGCTGCGGCTGATAACCCCGCAGCAGCGCGTCGATGACCTCCGCAACGTTCTTGTGGATGGCGAGACGGTCGCGATCGTGGATTTCGATCACGACGTCGAACGTCGGCGGCGCCTTGCGCTCCAACACCGTCTTGCGGGTGCCGCGCCGGCGCGCCTCTTCGTCGGAGAGCGTCACGGCGCTGACGCCGCCGACGAGATCGGAGAGCGTCGGGTTCATTAACAAATTCTCGAGCGTCTGGCCGTGCGCGGTTCCGATCAGCGTCACGCCGCGCTCGGCGATCGTGCGAGCGGCTTCGGCCTCGGCGGCCGTGCCGATCTCATCGATGACGATCACTTCGGGCATGTGATTTTCAACCGCCTCGATCATGACGGCGTGCTGCAGCGCCGGATCGGCGACCTGCATGCGGCGCGCCAGCCCGATGCCGGGATGCGGGATATCGCTGTCTCCGGCAATCTCGTTGGACGTGTCGACGATGACGACACGCTTGCGTTCCTCGGAGAGCACGCGGGCGCACTCTCGCAGCATCGTCGTCTTGCCGACGCCCGGCCGTCCAAGCAGGCAAATCGATTTTCCGCTGCGCAAAACGTCGAGCAGAATGTCGATCGTGCCGTAGACCGCGCGCCCGACGCGGCAGGTTAAGCCGACGATCTTCCCGGTACGGTTGCGAATCGCGCTGATGCGATGCAGGGTTTGTTCGATGCCGGCACGGTTGTCGGCGCCGAACGGCGAGATGCGGGAGCAGACATGCGCGATGTCTTCGTGCGTTACCGGCGCATCGGTAAGATACGTAAAGTCGTGTTCGAAACGAGCCTCGGGCGGACGCCCGAGATCGAGCACGACTTCGATGATCTCTTCGATGTTGTGGAGACGGACGAGCGCTTGTCGGATTGCAAGGGGGAAGATATCGAGGAGTTGGGAGAGCTCCCAACTAGGAGAAACCGATTGAACCCTGACCGCCAAAATTGATCCTGCCTTTCGGGCCTATCTACCCACCGGCATGCGGTCGAGTTTCCAGGGACGCGCGGTCACTCCTTCACGACGCGAATCCTACGGAGCTTGTCGTCAAACGGC
>DASXGO010000119.1:0-3491 GCA_036489055.1 Candidatus Cybelea sp.
CGAGACTTGGGATCCGGCCGAATACGACGGCGACGCGAGCATCGGCTAGCGGACGCCGTTCTTCGCATCGTCCGCGACGCGCTCGAATAAGGATCTGACGCCGGCGTAATACAGGGCCGGATGGTAAGCCGCGAGCGTGCGGCGCCCCTCGCGGATGAACGCTTCACGTAAATCGGGGGTCGAGAGGACGTGCACGATGCCGCCGGCGAGTCGTTCCGAGTCGCCGCTCGGCACGAGCCAACCCTGCTCGCCGTGATGAATCATCTCCCCGACGCCGCCCACCGAGGTTGCGACGATCGGTACGCCGGCATCCATCGCCTCCAACAAAACGTTGGGCGAGCCTTCGCTATAAGAAGGCAGAACGAAAACGTTCGCCGCTGCGTAATACGGCGATACGTTGTCTTTATATCCGACCAGCTTCACCACGTCTGTAAGATTCAATCGAGCGCAAAGGCGCTCGAGCGAGGCGCGCTCGGGTCCTTCACCGACGATGACGAGCACGACCTCGGAATCGTACGTCCGGCGCACCACGGCGATGGCCCGGACGAGATCGGCATGCCCCTTTTCCTTCGATAATCTCCCCACGGAAAGGACGATCTCGGCATTGGGCGCGAGACCGAGCTCTTCCCGAAGGGCGGAATCGCCGGCTGCGCGAGGCACCGCGCGCGGCACGATCGGCGAGCGGTGCACGCTCAGGCGCTCCGGCGGAATGTGAAGCCGCGCTTTCAGATCGGCCGCGAATGCGTCGCAAACGGTCACGACGCGATCGGCCCCGTGAAGCGACCAGCGATCGAGTTGATCGTAAAGCGTCCAGGTAAGGCTCGTCGCGGTGTAGCCGTGATGCGACGCAACCCAGGCTCGTCCCGCGTGCAAACGCGCGGCGCGCACGAGAAAGTGCGTCTTTGCACCGTGCGTCCAGAGGACGTGGGGCCGTCGCGAAGCGACGATCTCGCGGAGTTGCGGAAAAATCCCGAAATCGAAGCGTCCGCGTTCGCGCACCACGTCGACCGCAAAGCCTTGCGCGCGAAGCATCTCCACGAACTCCAAATCGCGCTCGCTGCGCGCGAAGCTCGCCATCGATACCTCCAGCGATCTCCGCGCAGCATCGTCGTGGAGCGCGGACCGTGCAAAGCCGAGCACCGGCTTGACGTTGCCCGAAACTACCGTGTCGTCAAGAAACGCTAAAATACGAATCGGCTCGTCGCCGGTTTTATCGCTCAAGGTTATCATTGCTTGGACGATCCTGCGGAGCGGCCTGCTCTCTTTGAACTCGCGCAGCAGGGCTATCGTTTGCAGCACTAAATCTCCAACCTCGTTTTGGTGCGACATAATTTCAGGTTTCGCCGGAAGCGGGCACTCGCGGGGATTGCGAGCGCGGTTATTCTCTGCGCGGCTCCCGGTGCGGCAGCCGCGCTGCCGGCGCAGAGCTGGCTGGTCTTGAGCGACATTCATCTGAACCCCCTCGACCGGTCGTCGCAGCCAAACGGTACGGGCTTCGATACGAATATGGCGCTCTTTGCGTCAGCCGTTGCTCAGATGAAGCGCAGCGTCCCCGATCCCGCGGTCGTTCTGCTCCCCGGGGATT
The DNA here is from genome assembly GCA_036489055.1 of Candidatus Cybelea sp. Lineage (GTDB taxonomy): Bacteria > Vulcanimicrobiota > Vulcanimicrobiia > Vulcanimicrobiales > Vulcanimicrobiaceae > Cybelea. The sequence goes on from DASXGO010000119.1 coordinate 1,586, forward strand.
TACTGATGCACCGATTTGCGCAGCACGTTCATCCGGCGGATGGCACGCCGCAAGACGTGGCTTTGAGAGCAATGCGCGCGATTGCCCAAGCTTTGGGCAACGCGTTTCCGAAGGCGCAGTTCGCGATTACCCTGGGCAACAACGACGTTCCCTGCAGCGATTATGCAAGCGCGGAGGGGAGTCGCTATCAGTCGGCGGTGGCGCGGATATGGTCTCCTTTGGTAAACCGGCGCGGCGCATCGCCACGCTTCGCCGCATCGTTCGCGACCCGCGGTTACTACACCGCAACGCTGCCTGGGCCGCGCCTGCGGTTGCTCGTGCTCGACACGGTTCTGCTCTCGCGCGTATACCGCGGGAATTGCGGCCCACCCGACAGCGGCGCTTCGGCGGACGAACTGCAGTGGCTCGCGAGCACTTTGGCGACAGGTGCGGGTGAACGAAGCGTTGTCATGATGCACGTTCCGCCCGGGTACGACGTGTATTCGACCGACTACATCTACGGCTTGGCATCGTGGCCGTTTCTTCGTCCCGGCGCGGATCGCAAGCTGATTGCCGCTCTCAGCGATCCGGATAACGGTGTCGCATTTGCCGTCGCCGGCCACACGCACCGCTTCGATTTTAGGATTGCCGGTGGAGTGCCGGTCGTCGTGTTTGGTTCGCTTTCGCCGATCTACGCCAGCAATCCAACCTTTTATGCGCTGCGCGTATCGGCCAACGGGTCGTTGCTCAATATCGAGATCCATTCGTACGATGAGGCCCGCCGAATCTGGCTAACGGCCTCCAACTTTGACGATCTTTGGGGCGTGAGCCGCGTGGACGGCCGCTCGCTCTCCGCGCTGCACGGTAAACTGGCCGACAAACCACAGGCTCGTTTGAGCTGGGATCGGCAGGCAGCCGGCTGGCCATCGGACCCGGGTGACGCAACCGGAACGTGGCGCAGCTCCTGGAAACTCCCCTGGTGCGCACAGAATTTGCTCGTGCCCGATTTCGCTCAATGTGCGGGTATCGAGGCACGCGGATTTATCGCGCTGGGCCTGGGTCTTTGCATCATCGGCGGCGCCTTCAGCGCGGCATTCCTATTTAGGCGTTTTCGTTTGTCGGCCCGAGCGTCGACTCATCATCGGGCGCGAAGATGACGTGCCTTTCGAGCAGCGCGAAGCGGAGTAGAGCCGCAATGGTTACGGCGTCGTCGATCTCACCCGAAGCGGCTGCAGCAAGCGCGTCTCCGATCCTCATGCGAACCAATGAGATGCTCTCTTCTAGACCGGGATCGGTCGAACCGAACTCCAAATCCCGCGCCAAGAAGATCGCCACGGCTGGTGCTACGATCGACGGGATCTCGTAAAGAATGCCTAGTTCCGACCAGCGGCGTGCGGCGATGCCGAGTTCCTCGCGCAGCTCGCGTTTCGCGCACTCCAGCAACGATTCGCCGGAACCGGCACCGCCCTTGACGATCTCAACGACGTGCCGGCGTGCTGCAAATCTCGGCTGACGGGCAAAGAGAAGATCGGCGCCGTCTTGCACCACGATCGCGCACGATTGCGGCGTTACGACGAGGAGATGCTCTCCCGGTTGTCCGGTTGGATGCGTGATTCGATGCTTCTCGACCGCAAGCCAGGCGTTGCGGTAAAGTTCGCTTCGGCTTACTCGCTCGTACGGGTCTTCCGTTTCGATCTTTTTTACGGCTTAGTTTTTCCTCTTCGAAAGCAGCGTTTTTGCGCTAACGCTCGTGCTCGTGCTGGTGCTGGTGCTCGTGCTGACGCTGAACTTCGGTTTGGGCGGAACGACGCACCGTGCGCCTTCCATTCGGCAGGAGCGCTGAGTGAGCCGATCGATACGCCACACCGCGCCATCGGTCGTAACGTATTCGTAGCGAAGAAAGAACTGAAATGCCAACGTGAAAACG
>DASXGO010000155.1:0-8766 GCA_036489055.1 Candidatus Cybelea sp.
GCGCGTTTTCCGACGCTGATCGATCGCGCCCATAAACAGGTAACGCTCTTTCCCGCGCCTTCGAAACTCGCGCACCTGCGCTGCATCACCGTCGATCTCACGCCCCGCGTCCCCCTCGCCACGATCGAGATCAACGATACATGGTTGAGCCATATCGTACTCGACTCCGGAATGGCGGGAGGCGGCGCACTCTGGGATGGCGTTCGCAATGACCTTCACCGCCCGCTCGTAGCCGACGCCAACTACGAGACTGTGCCGGCGGCGGTCCGACAGGGCTTTGCGTGCGGCTCGGTTGCCTCGGTGCGCTATACGCCGGGAGCGCCGTTGAGCTCGATGCCGATCTGCACCGAGCCGCAACGGCCCGACGGTTATAACGGCATCATCGAAACGAATCTGCCGGCCGTGCACGCGATGGCGGTGGATTACGCGAACCGCCGGATCTGTTTCGATGTCGGCGGCTATTCCGACGTCGCGATGCCGAGCGCTCCGGCTCCGGAAACGACGCCCTGGCACGACGCTTGGTCGCGCTACAACTACCTTCGCCCGCCCAACCGTTAAGAGAGGGGACCGGCCGCACGTCGCCAACATGGCGGCGTGGATTGTCACCGCGCAACTTACGGGTTGGGACTCGCCGTTTTCGTCGGGTCTTTTGCGCTGGCAGCGGCCTGCAACGCGCGTCAGCAAGCGTTACCGAACATGCAGTTACCGGTCGCGAACGATCTGCCGCTGAGCTCAAGTTCGGGCGATGTTTGGACGACGTTTGCATACGACTACAGGCGCACCGGCTTCAACCGCAACGTCACGGATTTGACGAAATCGAACGTCGCAGAGCTCAAGGTCCGCTGGAAGAAAAATCTCGGCGACAAGATTTACGCAAGCCCCGTAACGTACGCCGGCAACCTCATCGTCGCGACGGAAGGCGCGTGGGGAGGCAATCCAGGATCGCTCGTCTACGACCTTAACGCTGCGGACGGGCGCGTGCTCTGGAAATATGCGATCCCCGGCAGAGTAAAATCGACACCGGCGATCGATCCCGACGCGGGCCTGGTTATCGTCGGCGACCAGGCCACGCAGCCATACGCCTTTGCGTTACGGCTGCTTGACGGCAGTCTCGTCTGGCAGACGCACGTGAGAGGCCGAATAACCGCCTCGCCGGTCGTTGCGGGCGGAGTGGTTTACGTCGGTGTCGCAGGCGGGGACCCACCTTCGTGTACGCAGGGCGGGATTAGCGCGATTACCGAGTCGACCGGTGAAGTCTTGTGGACCTGGAGCGTCGATCCGAACCCTAGGAAGGGCGGGTCGGTTTGGGGTGCCATCGGCTTCGACGGTGCGAACCTGATCTTTGGAACGGGGAACACGTGTGAGAAGCCTATTACGACTGCAAACGGTGCGGTTTCACTGAAATTGAACGGTGAGCCGGCGTGGAGCATGGTCGCCGTAAAGGATTCGCATGTCGATTCCGATACCGGCAGCGGCGTGATGATCTTCAAAGAGCACGCGCACTTCATGAACAAAAACGGACGATTCTACTCCGTGAATAAAGAGACGGGCAGCATCGCCTGGAAGGACGATCTCAATCCCACTTCTCACGTGCACAACTGGAGCGGCGGCTTTGCCACCCCGACGACGGACGGCACGACGATCGTCGAAGGCTCGGGGTTCTATAAGGACGCCGGTCCCGGCGACGGCGAGTTCTGCCCGCTCGATACGGCGAACCCTAGCGAGGTGCAAACCGGCTTTCATTCCGAGCTGCACGGCATGACGCTCGGCGGCGACGTTATTTGGACTCGCACGATGCAAAATCGCATCGTGGGATACGTGGCGCTGACGGGAGGCATGGGTTTCGCCGGTCTCAACAAGGAGTTTGTAGCACTAGATTTGACCACCGGTAAGACGCTTTGGAAACACCCGGCGGCGGATTATATCGCTGCCTCGATGGTTTTGGTTCCGTCCGGCATCTACGCCGCAGACGAGGCCGGCAATGTCTACGCTTTCGGCCTGCCGTCGCGCTAGGTTTCAGCGCTTTCGCGCAATCAACAACCCATCGCAGACCGGCAACAACGCGACGTCGACCCGTTCGTCGCGTCCGGCCTTGGCGTTGAGCGCATGCAGCGCCTGCGTGTCGGGGTCGGACGTCGACGCATCCAGGACGGCTCCGCTCCAGAGGACGTTGTCGACGAGAATCAATCCGCCCGGGCGAACCAGCGTCAGCGCCGCTTCGTAATACTCACCGACGTTCGCTTTGTCGGCATCAATGAAGGCCATGTCGAACGGTTCGACGCCGTCGCTTCGGACTTGCGCGAGCGTCTGCAGAGCGGGCGCGATGCGAAGATCGATCTTACCGGCCACGCCCGCCTCGTCCCAGTAGCGCCGCGCGATAGCCGTGTATTCGTCACTGACGTCACAGGCCAGCACGTAGCCGTCCGGGGGTAAAGCGAGCGCCATTGCCAGCGAGCTATAGCCGGTGAACACGCCGATCTCTAAGTACCGCCGAGCCGCAATGGTGCGTGCGAGCAGTTGCATGAGCTCGCCCTGCTCCGGCCCGATCGCCATCCGCGAATGCGGATGACGCGACGTCTCGTCACGGAGCCGGCCCAGAACCGGGTCTTCGCGCACGACCGTTGCTATGATGTACTCTTGGATTGAGGGATCGATAAACGTACTCTTTGCGGTCATCGCCTCGTATGATAGCAAAAAAGAGCGCCCGCGTTTTGCGCGGACGCTCCTTTTTTACGACGAGGCGTTAGGGCTGCGGCGGCGGAGCTTCGGCTGTGGGACCTCCGCCCGTTCCACTTGGAACGTCGGCGTTGCGTGCGGCGTCGTAACCGCGCGTCGCGTCGTAGCCGCGTGAGGCATCGTAGCCGCGCGTGGGATCGTAACTGGGAGTAGCGTTATAGCCGCGAGCGGCGTCGTATCCGCGTGCGGCGTCGTAACCGCGCACGGGATCGTATCCGCGTGCGGCGTCGTAGGCCGAGCCGCCGTACGTCGGAGGTTGCTGTACCACCTGTTCAACGGGCGGAGCCTGTTGAACCGGAGGTTCTTCGACCACCGGCTGTTCGACCGGCGGCTCCTCGGCGGGAGGCGGACCTTCGTCCACCGGCGCTTCGTCGGAGGGTGCTTCTTGTGCCACCGGCGGCGCTTCTTCCGGCGGTGGTCCCTCCTGCGGCGGCGGGCCCATCGGTTCGTATGCCGTTCTCACGGCATAGCTGGGAAGTCCGTCGTTCGGCGGGGGTGCTTCGGCAAACTCGGAATCGTCACGCGTCGCTCGATCGAGAGCACGATTCGAGCCGTAGACTAATGCGACTGTTTCGTTGGTAACCGGCCAATCCGGATAAGAGCTGCGCAGGTCGGCGAGCGCAGCGGTTCCTCGCTCACCCGAGACTTGACCTGCACGCCAGTACTCGCGAACGAGATGGGCCAGCTCGTAAGGCAACCAGGGATCGCGCGGATATTGCCGCTGCCAATCGCGAACCGCGAGCTGCAAGTGATCCAAATAGGGCACGACGTCGGGATCGAGCATCGATCGCGCGTCGCGTTTGTCGAAGTCGTTTAATCGGTTGCGAATCTCGAGAACGCTCTGCTTCGTCGGACCGAAATATTCGTCGGCCGGCGCGGCGTTTTGGTTCGCGTCTGCTCGTGCCGCTTGAACGCAAGCACCCAGCAGAATACTGACTACGAGAAGTACTTTGCGCATTGTACCTTCCCTCTACGGGATAAACGACCGCACAATTGCGATCATGTGATAATTGTCGGAGGGCAGACGCTCGCTTCCGCCCGTAAAGTGAGTACAAGCGATTACAAGAGTATTAGAGTAAGAGAGCGCCCGATGTGTCGGGCGCTCTTGCAACTGCGCGCGTTAGAATTAGGTTAGGCGCGATTCAATCGCGCGTGCATTTCGTCGAGATCTTCGATAGTATTGAGTGTCACGGCGTCCTTGATGGACGCGTCCTTGATTTTCGACGCGCCGCGCATTTGATGGCCGAGATCGTCGCCGTGATGATAGCCGCGAATCGCCGCGTTGTGCTGCTCGATCGTCGCCTTGTCGGTCTTGCCGTTGGCGACGATCCATTCCTCGAACTCCATGTACGTTGGTTTACGGTTGCGTATGAAGTCGATTGCTTTCTGCCGGTCAATGCCGAGCGCGCTCAGCGTCATTGCGTCAAAACCGTCGCCGCATTCGTCGTAGCCTTCAGGCAGTGCGCCGGCGTTCGCGAGCGAGACTTTTAGCCAAAGGCGGGGCAGATGGATCGCTCCGAGCGGTCCAGCGGTTCCGGAACTCACCAAAGGTACTATCTTTTCTTTCGTTTCCGTAGACATGTCGTTTCCTCCTAAGCGTTAGGGAGAGATCGAATAGACGATGCCGTTGTTATTCGCACCGCCCATGTACGTCGTGCCGTAAAGCTTACCGTTAAGCTCGACGGGGCTCGCGTACGGAATCGTGCCGTCGCTTCCATGGCCGAACGAATGCAGAACGCTATGCTTGCCCGCAAACGTTACCGCGTAGAGCGTGCCGTATTGATAGAGGCCGCCGCTGCCGGTCGTTCCGTAGAGCTCGCCGTTGTAGACGAGGAGCGTACCGTATGGACCGCCGCCGTCTCCTGCCCCGTGGAAGTCGTAAACTTCGTGTTCGGATCCCGAGGTGGTGACGTAGTAGACCGCTCCGGCACCGGCGGACGCACCGGAAGTCGTGGTGCCGTAAAGCTTGCCGTTGACGTCGGAGAGTCCGCCCTGCGGAAACTCTCCATCGTAATGATCGAGAAACGAGTACACAATGTGCTCCTTCCCCGCCGTCGTCACCGCGAAGACCGTGCCGTCGTTCGCCGACCCTCCCTGCTCGGTAGTGCCGTACAGTTCGCCTTTCACGTCGATCACGCCGGCGTACGGAAGCGTGCCGTCTTTACCTCCGGCAAAATCGTGGAGCACGCGTTCTTGCCCGGCGGTGGTGACGGCGAAGACCGTCCCGTACCCTTTTGAGCCGCCGTTGAGGGTCGTTCCGTAAAACTTACCGCCGTTTGCGATGAGACCCGCGACCGGATTGCTGCCGTGCGTGGTATCGAAACTATAGATTATCTTCTCTTTCCCGGCCGTCGTGAGCGAAAAGACGGTGCCCACGCCGTTCTTTCCCCCTTGAGAGGTCGTCCCATAGAGCACGCCGCCGGAGACCATCAGTCCACCGTAGGGTTGCGCGCCGTCGCTGCCGTTTCCAAAAGTGTGGATCACCTTCTCCGTGCCCGAGGTCGTGATTTCGAAGACCGTGCCGAGACCGTACTGGCCGCCGGCTTGCGTCGTACCGTACAACTTGCCTTTGACGGCGATCAGCGGAGCATGCGGGTTGCTCCCATCCGGTGACGATCCGAATGAGTACGATACGGCATACTTACTGCCGGGGGTCGATGCCGGCGGAATACCGCCGTTCGGCAAAGATACCGGCGAAACGCCGGACGAGCCGCAGCCGGCTGCGAGCAGCATGCATGCCGCGGCGGCGAAGCGGCGCTTAGGCATGGGTCGCCGACTGACCGTGCCGCGACTTGAACGTCAGTTCCGACACGCCGGACTTGTCGAGCTCGCCCAAACCCAGCTCTTTCATCTTCTCGTACTGCTCGTACGTCGCGCGCGCGAGCGGTAAATCGACCTCGACGTCGCCAGCGAGCGCCAGCGCGATGCCGGAATCCTTGGCGGCGTGCGCGGCGGAAAAGTAGACGTCGTGCTCGCGATTCTGCATGTCGGCGCCGTCGGTTTCAAGCACGCGCGAGTTTGCACCAGTTTGCGAAAAGACTTCGCGCAGCATGTCCAGATCGAGACCGAGGGCGTCGCCGAGCCCCAACCCTTCGGCAAGGCCTGCAGTGTTGATATTCATTACCATGTTGACGAGCGCTTTGACTTGCGCCGCTGTGCCGGCTTCACCGATGTACTTTAGCGACGCGCTCATGCTCTCGAGCATGGGCTTCACGCGCTCGAAGACGTCGCGGCGGCCGCCGACGATCAGATAGAGCGTTCCATTGCGGGCCTGCGGGATGGAACTCGCCATGCACGCTTCCAGAGCGCCGGCGCCGCGCTCCTGCGCAAGCCGTTCGACGTCGACGTGAACCTTTGGCGAAAGCGTCGCACAGTTGATGAAGACTTTGCCGCGAGCACCCTCGAGCAGCGAGTCCCCTTCCGTGCCGAAGACCCGATACATCGCGGCGTCGTCGGTGACGACGGTTAGGACGACGTCCGCGAGCTCGGTGACGCGCCGCAGCGACGCCGCCACCTCGCCGCCTGTTTCGGCCGCGGTGAGCCGAGCCGATTCGGGATTCACGTCATAAAGGACGGAAATCGGATAGCCAACGTCGTGTAAGCGCTTGGCGATGTTGGCCCCCATGCGGCCGGTGCCAACGACTCCAATTTGCGGAAGTTCGCTCATCTTTTCCTCACGAAACGCGAGTGCGCTCCCCGAGCAGCGTTCCCTGCATCTGGTCCTTTTGTGTGAAGGCCGGCGCCAAGACGGCAGCCAAACCTTGTCGGTCGATTAACCCCTTTTCTTAGGAGGTGCATATGCGCATTCCCCGACTTCTCGTTGGCGCCGCCGCGCTGCTGGCGGTGACGATTCCGTGCCTCGCTTCGGCGCAGGTGGAGAGCACGCCGATTCCGGCGCCCAAAAAACCGAACTTTTCTTCTATGGAATTCATGATCGGAACCTGGACCTGCAGCACGAAGAGCGCGCGCCGGCCGGCCGCGTACGTCACGACGTCGACGTTTGCGATGGATCCGACCGGCTATTGGCTCGCCGAAACGTCGACGACCGAGCCCACAAAGTGGATTTCGCAAAAGCTCACGACGTGGGATAAGTACACGTACGATTCCGATACCCATCGCTGGGTGGACGTCACCTACGGCGACGGCGGTGCGTACGGTCTTGCCTTCTCCAACGGATGGAGCGGCGATAAGATCAGCTGGCACGACGTTGGTTTCGCAGCAGGTCCGGATATCAAGAGCCAGACCGACAACGTGATAACGAAGGTAAGCGCGTCAAAGATGACGAGCTCGACGTCGTTCACGGAAGCGAAGACCGGACGCGTGGTCAGCGTGACGGGCGTGTGCACGAAGCACACGTAAGAAGCATCCGTTAAAAGAAAGAGGCCCGCACATTAGCGGGCCTCTTCGTTAATAGCCTTCTTCTTCTTGGTTGTTTTCGTTGTAAGGCGTTTCTTCTTCGTCGCCTTCGTATGACGGCTTATCTTCCTCGTAAGTCGGCTCTTCGTCTTCCTCCTCGAGCTCGTAGCCTTGCGGCCCCTCGACTTCCTCTTCGGAGGGTTCTTCTTCCTCGAAGATTTCCTGTGACTCGATCTCCGGCGTGCGCGGCGCGGGCGGAGGCGTCGGAATCGGCGCAGTCGCGTCGAGCGGTTTGCTGTCGTCGATCTCCTCTTCTTCCTCTTCCTCTACCTCGCTGACTTCGGCCGGAGCCTCCGCGACTGCCTCGCGCGTTGCGACGACGGTTTGCGAAACGGCGGCACTTTCGTCGCCCATCAGCAATCCGTACTCGCGGCGCTCGGATTCGGCCATCTCGTCCTCGGGCGTCTTGATCTCAACTTCTTCGCGGTTTTCGGTGAGCACCTTGACGTCGAGCGCGAGCGATTGAAGCTCCTTGATGAGGACCTTGAACGACTCCGGAACGCCCGGTTCCATCACGTTCTCGCCCTTGACGATCGCTTCGTAAGTCTTGACGCGACCGACGACGTCGTCGGATTTGACTGTCAGGAGCTCTTGCAGCGTGTAGGCTGCGCCGTACGCTTCGAGCGCCCAGACTTCCATCTCGCCGAATCGCTGACCGCCGAACTGCGCCTTACCGCCGAGCGGCTGTTGCGTGATCATCGAGTATGGACCCGTCGAACGAGCATGGATCTTGTCGTCGACCAAGTGCGCGAGCTTGAGCATATAGATCAAGCCAACCGTGATCGGACGCGAGAAACGCTCGCCCGTCCGGCCGTCGCGTAGCCACGTCTTGCCGTCGGCCGGAAGGCCGGCGTCTTGCAGCCATTCCGCGATATCCTCGGCGTGCGCGCCGTCGAAGACCGGCGTCGCCACGCTCATGCCGAGCATGCGCGCCGCCCAGCCGAGGTGCGTCTCCATGATCTGCCCCAGATTCATGCGCGACGGCACACCCAGCGGATTGAGCACGATGTCGACCGGAGCGCCGTCCTCGAGATACGGCATATCCTCTTCCGGCAACACCTTGGCGATGACGCCTTTGTTTCCGTGGCGTCCGGCCATCTTATCGCCTTGCAGAATCTTACGCTTCTGCGCGACGTAGACGCGAACGAGGTGGTTGACGCCGGGCGAGAGTTCGTCGCCGTTCTCGCGCGAGAAGACCTTGACGTCGATGATCTTGCCCTTCTCGCCGTGCGGAACTTTCAAACTGGTGTCGCGAACCTCACGCGATTTCTCACCGAAAATCGCGCGCAGCAGCCGTTCCTCGGCCGTCAGCTCGGTCTCACCCTTAGGCGTAACCTTGCCGACGAGAATGTCCTCGGGCCGAACCTCCGCGCCGATCCGGATGATGCCTCGCTCGTCGAGATCCTTGAGCGCATCTTCACCGACGTTGGGAATGTCGCGCGTGATCTCTTCGGGGCCAAGTTTCGTGTCGCGCGCTTCACACTCGTATTCCTCGATGTGAATCGAAGTAAAGCGGTCTTCCTTGACCATGCGCTCGCTGATGAGGATGGCGTCTTCGTAGTTGTAGCCTTCCCACGGCATGAACGCGACGAGCACGTTCTGCCCCAGCGCGAG
>DASXGO010000189.1:0-7403 GCA_036489055.1 Candidatus Cybelea sp.
CGCATAAGCGATTTCTGCGAGATTTACTGCCGCGACGGACATTCCAAAGTCATGTCCGCCTGCTTCGAACTCTGTCAGCGCTTCAACGAGGTTGGCGCGAGCTCCGGCAATGTCGCCGCGGTCAAATCGCGCGTGCGCGATCCCATTGAGTGCCAGCCCCGCTAGCCTATGGTGGTTGTGGCTCCTGGCTACCGAGAGTACCTCTCTCATGTGCGCCTCAGCTTCCGCGAAGCGACCGAAGCGAAACAAACTGGAAGCGTACAGGCTACGCGCCGCCGCCGCCGACGCGTCATCGGCCGCGCTCTCGTACAGCTTCCACGATCGTTGGGCTTGAGCAAGCGCTTCCTCTCGACGCCAGTTAACGTTCACCTCGGCTCGGGCCATCTCGAGCCGCGCGCGCACAGCAATGGGAGCACGATCGTCGAGCGCTGTTAAGGCATCCTCTATCCAGCGCAAACCTTCAACCTCGCGACCATAGGAAAGCCAGAGCCGGTCAATCGATCCGGCGATAGCGGCCCCCAAAAGCGCGTCACCGTCGTTGTCAAAAGCCCACCGTAGCGCCGAGCACCAGTTCGCGAATTCCGGCCGAGCCTGCGCATAGTACAGAGCGTCGGGCGTGGTTGGAAACGCCTCGTCGAGGCGTCGCGCGAAGTCGGTCATCGCTTGCGCGTGCGCATGCGCGACCGTCAAGTATTCGCCCGCGGCGCGCAGCTTTTCCAGGCCAAACTGGCGCGTCGACTCGGCAAGCGCGTAGCGCATAGCTTCACGATCCTGGGTAGTCTGCACCAGAGACTTCTCGATAAGCGACCTCAGCACTTCGAGGAAGTCGGACCTTCGGATCGCGTCTCGGCAAACCGCAGCCGCGAGATCGACCGTGAATCCCCCGACGAAAACGGCGAGTCGCCGAAAGAGCGTCCGCTCTTTGGGCGACAAAAGGGCATAACTCCAATCCAGCAGCGCCCGCATTGTTTGGTGTCGCGGCAACAAAGCTCGACCGTTCGCCTGAAAATTCAGGATAATTCCCCCGACATTCTCCGAAAGCGCCTCGATCGAAAATTCATTTACACGCGCAGCAGCAAGCTCGATTGCCAGCGGAATTCCGTCTAAGTGCCGGCATAGCTTGCCAATTGCCGGCGCATTGTCGTCGGTAAGCGTAAACCCCGGCTGAGCCGCGCAGGCGCGGTCGACGAAGAGCGCAACCGAACCGGAAGTCATCGCAGCATCGGCGGTGAGACGCGATGATGCTTTTGGAAGCGCCAACGACGGTACGCGATGGACGGCCTCTTCGCTGATGCCGAACCGCTGCCGCGATGTCGCTAGGATGCTGACGTTGGGGCAGGCCTGCACGATCTCATCGGCAAGAGCAACGACCGTTTCCGCGACATGTTCGCAGTTGTCGAAAATCAGCAGCGCACATTTAGGCTTGAGTGAGACGACGATCGATTCACCGAGGAGGCGCTGGTGCCGTTCGGGAACGCCGACCGCCCATGCGACTGCGCGCTGCACCGAGCTCGGATCGGAAATTGTAGAGAAATCGCAGAACCACACACCGTTTTGCCAAAAATCGATGAGCTTGGAGCCGGCCTCGACCGCGAGGCGCGTTTTGCCAACGCCACCGGCGCCCGTCAGCGTAATCAGGTGATGTCGCTCCAACAAACGTCTGACGTGCGTGAGATCCGCTTCACGCCCTAGGAGCGACGTCGTAAAGCTTGGTAAGTTGTGCCGCGAGCGCTCTGCCGGATGAACCGACGCAGACGCGGGTGTTGCGGCGAGCAAACCGCGCCGCCGAGCTTCAGAAATGGCGCCTGTTCGAGTATGGGCGTCGAGTTTGTCCAGGACGTGCGCAATGTGCGTCTCGACCGTGCGGGCGCTTAGCCCGAGGCGGTCGGCGATATCTTTGTTGGTTAGGCCAATCGCCATCAGCTCGAGAACGTCGCACTCTCGACCCGTTAGGAAACTGCCGATACGCTCTTCCAGTGAACCGCTCCAGCCCGCGGGCGAGCCCCTGCCCGCTGACTTTACCTTTGACCACTACCCCTTCCCCGCTCCTCCATCAAGAACCGATTCCGATGGATCGGACCTAAACGCGATTACGCCACCCTAATTGGGAGGGCGATGCGGTGACGTTGGCGCCTTTTACTTTAGGACAGCGTGTTTCCAGAAATCGAACGTAGCGCCAGAGATTCGATTTCGTACGGTGCGGCGCTCTTCGTCGTAAACGTCGGCCAACGCGTCGAAAAGTGCCCGCGCAGCTCGCGCCTCACCTAAGACGTAGAGCGAGCGAAGGATGCGCGTGAGCCGCAGATGGTTGTGATCTCCAGGGCGCAGCCAATTGCTGCTGCGTTGCGCAAACGACGGCGCTCGAACGATGCGTTCACCGATCCACTCGAAGCCGTAGAAGGATAGCATTCGGTCGAGCGAACGCCGCAAAGCGGCGCGCAGCTCGGGCCGCGTCCGAAATGCATCGATCGCGGCGTCATCCAGAACCGGCGCCGACGGATTGGCTCCGCTCCGTTCCGGGAGCGGGAAGAGCCACTGAATGAAATCGTGGACGTGTTCGAGCTTTGCGTCGTCGAAGCGCAGGATGTCGTTGAGCGTCCGGCCACGATCGTCGAGCGCACCGGCTTCGTAAAACGCAACGATGCGCCGCCCATCGTCCATCAAAGCGGCGCTCGCGCCGGGCTGATCCCCAATCGCGAAAGCGCGCGGTCCGCAAGCATTTTGCCACCAGTCTGGCAGGTTGGGCAATAATTCGTCTCATTAGCGGCGTAACGAATGCGCCTCACCGTGCTCCCGCAACTCGGGCAAGGTTTGCCATAGCGGCCGTGGACCGCCATCCCCTCGCGAAAGGCCGTTACGCGCTCGGGAAACTCTTCTTTCGCGGCGTCGCTAAAACGGTCGATCCATATCTGCAGTGTCGTCCGCGTCGCGTCAAAAAGATGCTGCCACTCCTCTTGCGTTAGTTTCGTTGTCATCGCCAGAGGCGAGAGCTTCGCCGCATGGAGTATTTCATCGGAATATGCATTTCCGATGCCGTCTATGATGCGTGGATCGGTCAGCGCGGTCTTCAGGGTATGGTTCTTAGCAGTCATCGCGTGCACGAACGCGTCGAGATCGGCATCAAAAATATCGAGGCCGCCGCGATCGATTGCGGCTAACGCAGTTTCGCCTTCGATCACGTGGAGCGACGCGCGCCGTTTGCTGCCGGCTTCGGTGAGCGTGAGCGTTCCGTCGGGAAAATCGAACGCGGCGAGCATGTTGCGTCCACCGAGTTTCGCGCCGCGCTCGCGCCAATGCAATCGGCCCGCGATCATAAGATGCAGCACGAGCCACAGGTCGCCGTCCAGCCCGATCGCGATCCGCTTGCCGATTCGTCGAATTTCGTGCACCGTCCGCCCTTCCGCAATCGAGATCGGCGGTGTCGCGGTTCGCAGCAGCGAGATGCCGTTCAGGCGTACTCGCTCGAGCGGCTTTCCAACGATGCGGGGCTCGAGCGCGGCGATGTAAGCCGTTACGTCAGGCAGTTCCGGCATGCGTCGATCACCACCGCGTCTTCCGCAGGCGCAATTGTGCGCAGGTCGAGGAGCACGCTTCCGTCGGCGATGCGCGCCACGATCGGCGGCTCGTTCCGGCGTAAGCGTGCCGAAATGGGCGCCGCATCTTCCGCGGGCAAGGCCACCGCTATCGAGGGGATTCGTTCTTGCGCCAAAGTGCCGCCCCCGACATAGGCGTCGCTTTCCAAGATCTTCGCGCCCGGCATCGCGGCCAGATAATCTTGCGCACGTGCGCGAAGCTCGTCGAGCGTCGCGCCGATCATGCGAAAGATCGGAAGGCGTTCGGCCGGCGCGCCGCCGCGATAAATTTGCAGCGTCGCATCGAGCGCCGCGAGCGTCATCTTATCAACGCGTAACGCGCGCAGCAGCGGATTGCCGCGCAACCGCGCGACCAGATGCGAACGCCCAACGACGATTCCGGCTTGCGGGCCGCCGAGCAGCTTATCGCCCGAAAACGTTACAAGTCCGATGCCGTCGGCAAGCGCTTCTTGCACCGTGCGCTCGTGCGGGGCACCATAGGCGGCGAGGTCGACGAGTGCGCCGCTGCCGAGATCCTCAACGACCGGCACGCCGGCGCGGCGTCCGAGCTCCGCCAAGTCGCGCGGACTCGCCTCATGCGTAAAACCATCAATGCGATAGTTCGAGGGATGCGTGGTCAGCAAAAGCGCCGTGCGGGGCGAAAGTGCGCGCTCGAAATCTTCAAGGTAGACGCGATTTGTGGTTCCCACCTCGACCAGCGTCGCGCCGCTGCGTTCGAGCACTTCGGGAATGCGAAAGCCGCCGCCGATCTCGACGAGCTGGCTGCGCGCGACGATCACCTCGCGACCCTTTGCGAACGTATCGAGCACGAGAAGTACCGCAGCCGCGCAGTTATTGACGACTAGCGAATCTTCCGCGCCGGTCACATCGTTCAGAACGCCGGCGACGCGCTCGTAACGTGAGCCGCGCTCGCCGGTCTCGAGATCGAATTCGAGATTAGAGTACCCGCGTGAGAGTTCGGCGACCGCTGCAAGCGCCTCGCCGGCAAGCGGCGCACGCCCGAGATTCGTATGGATAATGATGCCGGTCGCATTGATGACGCGCAACAGCATGGCGCGCTGAATTGACTCGAGCCGCAGCGCGAGCTCCGCAACGATCGTTTCGGGTGCGCCGTCGCGAGACGCACGCGCGCGACCGAAGACTTCATCGGCCGCGCGTTTTACTACGTCTCTACCTAGTGCGGCTTCATAGGCCGCGATTCGTTTGTCGGCCAGCACCGCGTGCATGGCCGGAATCGTTTTCACGCCACGTGTTTGGAGAGCATCGACGTTACGGTGTTTTCCGGCACGTAGCCGACGATGCGATCGACCGGCTGGCCGCCCTTGAACAGAATCAGGCACGGAATGCCCGAGACTTGATACTGACCGGCGAGGCTGGGGTTATCGTCGGTATTCAGCTTGACGAACTTGGCCTTGCCGGCGTGCTTTTCGGCAACCTTTTCTACGATCGGCGACAGCATGCGGCACGGGCCGCACCACGGTGCCCAAAAATCAACGAGCACCGGCTGCGTGCTCTTAAGCACCTCAGTCTCGAAGTTGGCTTGTGTAACGTCTGGCAATGCGCTCATAGTGACTCTAGCGGTACCTCCAAGCCCTGAAATCACCTTTCCGGGCCCAAGAGTTCCAAGCCAGGATGGACGCCGCAGATTATGGAGACCGAAAGGACGAGGTCCAGCGACTTCTAGGCCCGCACGCCGGTGGGTAGCGTGCGGGCTTAGCTCATAACTCCGCCTGTTGAGGTTCACCTGTGATTTCGGTGATTTGCTTGGCCTGTTTGCCGAGGTTCGTGATTGCGATGACCTCGTCGCCTTCGCCCAAGCGCTGCAGACGGACGCCTTTGGCGTCGCGGCCGGTCTTGCGAATCTCGTCGACCTTCAGCCGGATGACCTGATTGCCGGAGGTGATCATGAGGACCTGATCGTCCGGTGCAACGAGAATCTGATCGACCACCTTCCCGATGTCGTCGCGCTGCCGCGCGAAGGCCTTCACGCCTTTGCCACCCCGGGCGGTGTGACGGTAGTCCGCAATCGGCGTTCGTTTCCCGAACGCGAGCGATGTCACGAGCAGCACTTCCCGCCGGTTGTCCTCGACGACGTCCATGGCGACGACCGTGTCGCCCTTCTCGAGCGTCATCGCTTTGACGCCGCGCGCGACGCGCCCCATTGGCCGCACGTCCTTCTCGTTGAAGTGCACCGCCATGCCTTGCGTCGAGCCGAGAATAATGTCGCGTGAGCCATTGCTGAGATCCACGGCAAGCAGCTCGTCGCTTTCGTCGAGATTGATCGCGATCAGTCCATTTCGGCGCACGTTGGCGAATTGATCGAGCTTCGTCTTCTTGATAACGCCGTGCCGGGTCACCATCACGAGATAGCGTTCGCCTTCGAAATTATGCACGGGGAAGACCGCCGTCACTTGTTCGCCGGGCGGGAGCGTGAGCAGATTGACCAGCGCGGTGCCGCGCGCCTGACGTGAGGTATCGGGAATCTCATACCCGCGAAGCCGGTAGACGCGCCCCATGTTCGTAAAGAAGAGCACGTGGTCGTGCGTCTTGGTCACGAAGAAGTTTGCGACGACGTCTTCGCGCTTGAGATTAGCGATGCCCGTCACGCCGCGCCCGCCGCGAAGCTGAGTGCGGAACGTGTCTACGGAGACGCGCTTGATATAGCCGCCGACGGTGTACGTCACGACGACATCGATGTTCGGCGTGATCTGCTCGATCGACATTTCATCTTCGGCCGCCTCGATGGCGGTGCGGCGCTCGTCGCCGAAGCGCTTCTTGACATCGAGCGTCTCGCTCTTAACGATCGAAGCGATGCGGCGCGGGCTTCGAAGGATGTCCTGCAGCTCGGCAATCGTTTTGATCAGCTCGGCATATTCGTCTTCGATCTTCTTTCGTTCGAGTCCGACCAGCGTGCGCAACCGCATATCGACTATGGCCTGCGCTTGGACCTCGCTCAAGTCAAAACGCTGCGCGAGCCGCTGCTTGGCCTCCTCGGTCGTCTGGCTGCCGCGCACGATTTCGATCACTTCGTCGATGTGATCGAGCGCGATGCGATAGCCTTCCAGCAGATGCGCACGCTCTTCGGCCTTGCGCAAGTCGTACGCAGTACGACGCGTGACGACGTCCTTACGGTGCGCGATGAAATGCTCGAGCAACTGTTTGAGCGTGAGAACTTGGGGCTCGAGCGCGACCGAGCCATCCGGCCGCTGTTGCCCCACCGGGACGAGCGCGAGCATGTTGAACCCGAACGACGCCTGGAGCGGCGTGTGCTTGAAGAGCTGATTGAGCACGATCTTCGGCGTTGCGTTACGCTGCAGCTCGATGACGACGCGCATGCCTTTGCGATTCGACTCGTCGTCCAGGCGAGCGATGCCGACGATCCGCTTCTCGGAATAGGCGTCCGAGATCGCTTCGATGATGCGGCCCTTGTACACCTGATACGGGATCTCGGTAATGACGATCTTATGCTTTCCGCGTTCTTCGATGATCTCGGCCTTGCCGCGAATCGCAATCGAACCGCGGCCGGTCTTATACGCTTCGCGGATCGCCTCGTGACCCATAATGGTGCCGCCGGTGGGAAAATCCGGACCCGTGACGATGTCGCACAGGTCGTCGTCGCTAATTTTTGGATCGTCGATCACTGCCGCGATGGCGTCGGCGATCTCGTTGAGGTTGTGCGGCGGAATGTTGGTCGCCATGCCGACTGCGATGCCGCTCGAGCCGTTGAGGAGCAACTGCGGGAGCCGGCCGGGAAGCACGCTCGGCTCGACGCCCTGATTGTCGAAATTCGCGACGAACGGGACCGTCTCT